>NZ_JBQEOE010000022.1:0-13735 GCF_052045105.1 Lysobacter sp. 22409
CTAAAGCGGCGGGTTACTTTCTTTTGTCATAAGCAACAAAAGAAAGGTAACCAAAGAAAAATGCTTTTCTTTGAATCACCGGCCCGCACGAGCGATGCCGACGCAGGGCTTTTTCATACGGGACATCCCTGTCCCGATGAAAAACGGCGCGCATCCCTGCGCGCCGCCCTTCGGGTCTTCGATTGCCTTCGCAAGTGCGTCGCGACGCACAGCAACCGCAAAATCTTTACGGCAACGGCAACGGCAACGGCAACGGCAACGGCAACGGCAACGGCAACGGCAACGGCAACGGCAACGGCAACGGCAACGGCAATAGCCGACGATGTGGGGCGACGGCGAATGGTGCAGGGCGTGTTCAAGCCCGGCAAAACGCCCCAAAGCAAAAGGACGCGGGCCTTGCCGCCCGCGTCCCGGAATAATTGGAGGCAATCCAGCCTCCGCCCGTCGTCCCTGATATGGCCTCCTATACTCCGGATCAACCGTGACCGGTGTGTGACAAAAGTGGCGGATTCGGATGTCCGTGGAATGGGCGTCGACGGTCCGATATCCGCCGCCACGCCGGTGTTCACCGGTAGTTCCCCTAAGGCTGTTAGCCTCGCGAGCTCCGTCCGGGACTCACTTCTCCATGCCTAAGCCTCGTTGGCGCTTGATTCTCAACGGCAAATCGGCCGGCGACGATGACTTGCGCGAGGCCGTGGTCGCGATACGCGAGCGCGGCATCGACCTGGACGTCCGCGTCACCTGGGAGGGCGGCGACGCCGAGCGCTACGTGGCCGAAGCCATCGCCGACGGCGTCGATACCCTCATCGCGGCCGGCGGCGACGGCACCCTCAGCGAGGTCGCGACCACCTTGGCCCATCGCGACGAAGCTGCCGACGCGCTGCCCTCGCTCGGGCTGGTGCCGCTCGGCACCGCCAACGATTTCGCCAGCGCCGCGCTGATCCCGACCGATCCGGCGCAGGCGCTGGATCTGATCGCACGCCGGCCGCCGCAGCCGATCGACCTGATCCGTCTGGAAGCGCCCGACGGCGTGCACTGGGCCGCCAATCTCGCCAGCGGCGGTTTCGGCACCCAGGTCACCATCGAGACCGACGCCGGCCTCAAGAAGATGCTCGGCGGCCTGGCCTATCTGGTCACCGGCATTTCCAAGCTCGGCCGTATCGAAACGATGCGCGCACGTATCCACGGCGAGGGATTCGAGTGGGAGGGCGACTTCATCGCCCTGGGTATCGGCAACGGCAAGCAGGCCGGCGGCGGCCAGGCCCTGTGCCCGGACGCGTTGATCGACGACGGCCTGCTCGACGTCACCGTCGTGCCCGACCTGTCCGGCGAAGTCGGCGCGACCGTGCGCACCCTGTTGACCGAAGGCAAGCATGCCGCGCTCGATCGCGTCGCCACCCGGGTGCAGTTGCGCTGGGTCGAGATCGAATCGCCGCGGGCGCTGACCCTCAACCTGGACGGCGAACCGGTGTGCTCGCACCACTTCCGCATCGACTGCGTGGCCGGCCGCGTGCGCATGCACCTGCCGGTCGCCTGCCCGCTGCTGTCGGCGATGGCGCCGACCTTGCAAGAATCGTCCCGGGCGGCCGCCGGCTGAGGCCGTCGCGCGGCGCCGGCGAAGCGGCTACAGTAGCGTCCATGAAAGCCTGGGCGAACCCGCATTTCCTTTGTGCCGACGTGGGTTGGCGATGGTGGCCGTCGGCCATCGTCGCTCCTGCCCACTCGTCCATGAAGGAACTGCCGCGTGATTTCGCACGAACTCTTCCAGCAACAGGCCGCTAACGGCTACACCCGTATTCCGGTCGTACGCGAGGTCCTGTCCGACCTCGACACCCCCCTCTCGGTCTATCTCAAGCTCGCCGACGGCCCGCACACTTACCTGTTCGAGTCGGTCGAGGGCGGCGAGCGCTTCGGCCGTTATTCGATCATCGGCCTGCCCGCACAGCGCGTGTACGCCTTCGCCGGCCACACCTTGTTCGTCACCGAGCACGGCGAGCTGGTCGACAGCCGCGTCGTCGACGACCCGCTGGCCGAGGTCGAACGCCTGCGCACCGAATACCAAGTACCCAAGATCGACGGCCTGCCGGGGTTCACCGGCGGCCTGGTCGGCTGGTTCGGGTTCGAGTGCATCCAGTACATCGAGCACCGTTTGACCGGAGACAACAAGCCGGACGAGCTCGGCACCCCCGACATCCTGCTGATGCAGAGCGAGGAGATCGCGGTATTCGACAACCTCAAGGGTCGTCTGTACCTGATCGTCCACGCCGACCCGCGCGAGCCGCAGGCCTTCGCCCGCGCCAATCGCCGACTCGACCAGCTCGTGCACCGGCTGCGCATCGGCGGCGCGAGTTATCCCGAGACGCTCGACCCGGCCGGGCTCGACGAAGGCGATTTCGTATCCGGTTTCACCCGCGAAGGTTTCATCGACGCGGTCGAGAAATCCAAGGAACTGATCCGCGCCGGCGACATCTTCCAAGTGGTGCTGTCGCAGCGCCTGAGCGTGCCGTTCAAGGCGCGGCCGGTCGACGTTTACCGCGCGCTGCGGGCCTTGAATCCGTCGCCGTACATGTATTTCCTCGATGTCGGCGGCACCCAGGTGGTCGGCTCGTCGCCGGAAATCCTGGTGCGCCTGCAGGACGGCGAGGTGACGGTGCGACCGATCGCCGGTACCCGTCCGCGCGGCAAGACGGTCGAGGAAGACAATGCGCTCGAAGCCGAATTGCTGGCCGACCCGAAGGAACGTGCCGAGCACCTGATGCTGATCGACCTTGGCCGCAACGACGTCGGCCGCGTGTCCGAACCGGGCACGGTCGAAGTCGGCGAACAGTTCGTGATCGAGCGCTACAGCCACGTCATGCACATCGTCAGCGAAGTCACCGGCCGTCTGAAGGCGGGCATGAGCTACATGGACGTGCTGCGCGCGACCTTCCCGGCCGGCACCGTCAGCGGCGCGCCGAAAATCCGCGCGCTGGAAGTGATCCGCGAGCTCGAACCCATCAAGCGCAATGTCTATTCCGGCGCGGTCGGCTACATCGGCTGGCACGGCGACGCCGACACTGCCATCGCGATCCGCACCGCCGTGATCCAGGACGGCCGCCTGCACGTGCAGGCCGGCGCCGGCATCGTCTACGACTCCGACCCGCAGAAGGAATGGGAAGAGACGATGAACAAGGGCCGCGCCCTGTTCCGTGCCGTGGGCGAGGCTGCGCGCGGGTTGTAGGAACCGCGCGAACCCGCCTTGGGGTAGGAGCGGCGCAAGCCGCGACCTGCGCCGGTCGGAGGGGTGCCAGGGTCGCAGCTTGCGCAGCTCCTACGAGAAGCTGCGCTGCAATTTCGACGATCGCCCGAATCCGCTTTGGGGTAGGAGCGGCGCAAGCCGCGACCTGCGCCGGTCGGCGAGGTGTCGTGGTTGCAGCTTGCACAGCTCCTACAAAGAGCTGCGCTGGCGCTTTCGTCGGTTAATGCCCGGTTGCCCGAATCCGCCTTGGGGTAGGAGCGGCGCAAGCCGCGACCGCGCGGGTCGGCGAGATGTCGTGGTCGCAGCTTGCGCAGCTCCTACAAAGAGCTGTGCTGCTGTCGTCGTTCATGCCCGGTCGCGCGAAACCGCTTTGGGGTAGGAGCGGCGCAAGCCGCGACCGTGCGGGTCGGCGAAGTGACGCGGTCGCAGCTTACGCAGCTCCTACAAAGAGCTGCGCTGCCGTTGTCGTCGTTCATGCCGGGTCGCCCGAAACCGCTTTGGGGTGGGAGCGGCACAAGCCGCGACCGCGCCGGTCGGCGAGATGTCGTGGTCGCAGCTTGCGCAGCTCCTACAAAGAGCTGCGCTGGCGCTTTCGTCGGTTAATGCCCGGTCGCCCGAATCCGCTT
This sequence comes from Lysobacter sp. 22409, assembly GCF_052045105.1. NCBI lineage: Bacteria > Pseudomonadati > Pseudomonadota > Gammaproteobacteria > Lysobacterales > Lysobacteraceae > Lysobacter > Lysobacter sp. 22409. The sequence continues at coordinate 3,865 of NZ_JBQEOE010000022.1, forward strand.
TGGGGTAGGAGCGGCGCAAGCCGCGACCGCGCCGGTCGGCGAGATGTCGTGGTCGCAGCTTGCGTAGCTCTTACAAGAAGCTGCGCTGCCGTTGTCGTCGTTAACGCCCGGTCGCCCGAATCCGCTTTGGGGTAGGAGCGGCGCAAGCCGCGACCCGCGCCGGTCGGCGAGATGTCGCGGTCGCAGCTTACGCAGCTCCTACAAAGAGCTGCGCTGGCGCTTTCGCAGGCCCGACTGATCGAGCGGGCTCACACCACGCTGTAATGCTGCACCAGCGGCTCGAATTCGAGCAGGAAATCGCGGTCTTCGTCGTAGTACTTGGCTTGCAGCAGGTGCTCGCCGGCGAAGGCGCGGATCGCGGCTTCCGATTCCCAGTGGGTGACGGTCAGGAAATGAGTCACCTCGCCGTCTTCGCGCCGCAGGATCTGCACCTGCAGATTGCCGGGCACCGAACGGTAATCCGCCACTGCGCGCTGCTGTAGGAAGGCGGCGTAGGCATCGGCCTGCGAGGCGTGGGTACGGCCATGCCAGATGCGACAGATCATGGGGCGGCTCCTAAGGTCCGTGGCTTTCGCCGGTAACGGCGCGGCGGGACGTCACGCTTCGGCGTTCGTCTCGATCCTAGCGTGGGCGAGCCGCCGGTCACAGCCTCTCTCGTGTGGTTTCGGCATCCGTCCGCGGCGCATCCGACGACAGCCGCAGCGATGCCGCCGATGACGGCCGAATGCATCGGCCGCGCCACATTAAAAAAAGTTCATGCGGCGGAAAGCTCGCGGCGAGGCCCGGCGGCGCAACCTGTCTTCGCGATGGGGACGCCCCCACCGGCAGGAATCCCAACCGAATCGTTTCCAGGAGCCCACCCATGAACGTCCGCAATGCCCTGATCGCCGTCGCTCTCACCGCGTTCGCCGGTTCCGCGTTCGCCGCCGCGCCGGCGACGTCCGCTTCGAGCGCCGCCCCCGCCGCCAAGACCGTCAAGCACAAGCATCACCAGGCCAAGAAGGCGGCGAAGACCGCTTCCGCCGCGGCGCCCGCCGCCAACTGATCCTTCGCCCGCTCCCCCGAGCCCCACGCATCGTCGGCGTGGGTTCCATGCCCCGCCGGCTCGCGCCGGCGGGGTATCCTTTTTCTCTCCCGCCCCAGGCACCGCCCGCGATCCCGGAGTCGGCATGCGCGTCCTGCTCGTCGAAGACGATCCCCACACCGCCGGCTTCATCGCCAAGGGGCTGCGCGAGGACGGTCATGCCGTCGACCACGCCGGCAACGGCAAGGACGGCCTGTTCCTGGCCACTACCGAGCGCTACGACAGCATCGTGCTCGACCGCATGCTGCCCGGGCTCGACGGCCTGGTCGTGCTGCAAACCTTGCGCGGCGCCGGCAACCGCACGCCGGTGTTATTGCTGACCGCGCTGGGCGAGGTCGATCACCGTGTCGAAGGCCTGCGCGCCGGCGCCGACGACTACTTGGTCAAACCCTTCGCCTATGCCGAGCTCAGCGCGCGCCTGGACAGCATCCTGCGCCGCGGCCAGGCCGGCGGCAGCGAACCCACCCGGCTGCGCGTGGCCGATCTCGAACTCGACCTGCTCAGCCGCGAGGCGCGTCGCGGCGACAAACGCATCGAGCTGCAGCCGCGCGAATTCCGCCTGCTCGAGTACCTGATGCGCCAGGCCGAGCGGGTGGTGACGCGGACCATGTTGCTGGAAGCGGTCTGGGACTATCACTTCGACCCGCAGACCAACGTCATCGACGTGCACATCAGCCGCCTGCGCCAGAAGATCGACCAGGGCAACGCGCGGCCGCTGCTGCACACCGTGCGCGGTGCGGGCTATCGGCTCGGCGCATGAGCGCATTGCATACATTCGCGCCGAATCCTGGCGCCCTGAACTCCCCCCTTTGCAAAAGGGGAGCTGGGGGGATTTACGCTTCGTGCGGGCACGACACATGCGCATGAGCCCGCGCTCGACCAGCGCGCGCCTGGCATTGGCGGTGACCGCCTCGTTCCTGCTCGCCTTCGTGCTGCTCGGCATCGGCGTGCATTACGCGGTCTCGGCGATGCTGACCCAGGATGCGCGCGAGCTGGTGCGGGTGGACGCCGCCGGCCTGGTCGAGGTGTATCGCGACGAAGGCCGCGCCGCCTTGCTCGGCGAGTTGCGCGAACGCATCGCCTCCGATGAAGACCCGGATGCGGTGTATGCGCTGACGGCCACAGACGGCCGTGTCGTCGCCGGCGACTACCGCGACCTGCCCAGGCATCGCCAAGGCGCGCGCTGGATCGAGTTCACCGAACACGGCGCGGACGGCGACCTGCGGGTGGTCGCGCAACTGCAACGCTTGCCCGACGGCACCACTTTGCTGACCGGCACCCGCACCCGCAGCCAGGATCGTTTTCTCGCCCTGATGCTGCGCACCGCGTTGGCGGCCTTGCTGGTGGCGGCCACCCTGGGCGCTCTGATCGGCTGGCTGACCTCGCGCTGGGTCTCGCGCCGGCTGCGTCACCTCGACGATACCGCGGTGCGCGTGGGCAGTGGCGAGCTAGGCCTGCGCGCGGGGCTCGACGGCAGCGACGACGCTTTCGACCGGCTCGCGCGCCGCTTCAACGGCATGCTCGACCGCATCGAGGAATTGCTCGGCGGCGTGCGCCATGCGACCGACCATATCGCCCACGACCTGCGCACGCCGTTGACGCGCCTGCGCAACCGTCTCGAAGAGCTGCGCCGGCGCCAGGACGCGGGCGAAGCCGGTACTCAGCTCGACGCGGCGATCGGCGAAACCGACCAGCTGCTGCACTCGTTCGGCGCCTTGCTGCGTCTGGCGCGGATCGAAGCACAGCCGCCGGTGCACGACGAGCCGGTATTGGATTTGTCGGAACTGGTGCGCGATGCGGTCGAGCTGTACACGCCGATCGCGGCCGAACGTGGCATCGCGCTCAGCGCGAACCTGGCCGGTTCGGGCGAGTCGCGCATGCGCGGCGATGCCGATCAGTTGTTCCAGATGTTGGTCAACCTGCTCGACAACGCGGTCAAGTACGCGCCCGCTGCCAGCGAGGTTGCGTTGAGCCTGCAGCGCGAGCGCCAGGCTCTGGTCGTGCGGATCGACGACCGCGGCCCCGGCATTCCCGAAGCCGACCGCGAGCGAGTGTTCGACCGGTTCCAGCGCATGGAATCGCATCGCGGCTCGCCCGGCACCGGCCTGGGGCTGAGCCTGGTGCGCGCGATCGTGCAGCGCCACGGCGGCCAGGTCGGTCTTGGCGACAACACGCCGGGATTGCGGGTCACGCTGGTGCTGCCGACCGAGCCGAGTGCTCGCTGACTGCCGCCGATAGCGTCTCCAGCGCGATGTCCGCATCGCGCTGGAGAGGATCATGCAGCTAAGCGGCCGTCGCCGGGCTTACAGCGGACGCGCGCACTCGATGTTGCCGCCGGCGTAGTAGGTCATGTCCTGGTAGTCGACCGAGGCGTGCACCGGCGTTGCGCTGGTCAACGACTCGACCACTTGATTGCCGCGGCTCAGCTCGAACTGCGGCGTCGTGCCTGCGACCAGCGGCACCTTGAACGAGGTCATCCCGGCCGCGGCCGGCAAGGTCCGCAGATCGCTGCCCTGGCGGATGCTGAGCAGGCCGGGTTCGGTCAGGAACGCAAGCAATTCGACCTGGTTCTCGGCGACCGGCCCGAACGGAATGGTGAACGGGCCCGCCGTCTGTTTGGCGGTGTCGTAGGGCGCGTCGGTCCGGTGTTTGCGATGGAAGTAGTACAAGGCATCGCGGGCGATCGGCGGTGCTTGGCCGGTCTTGAACCAGGTCGTGTAGTAGGCGAGCAAGTCGGTGACCGCGTAGCCGCGATCGCGCGAGGGGGCGACCTGGGTTTCGCCGTAGTCGTTCCAGGTGAGGATATTGACCATCTGCACATCGCTCTCGATGGCCTTCTCGAACAGCGCACGCAGGGTGACGCTGTTGGACGACTCCCAATGGCGCAGTTCGACCTTCTCGGCGCTCTTGCGCACGCGCATGTCCTGGAACGCGACCCGCGCCATCCAGTCCAGCCCGTATTTGCGCGCATCCACCGCTTCGCTGACGTTGGAGGCGGCCTGGCTGGCGGTCTTGCCTTCGAAGATCGAATAGCCGGCCATGGTCGCGCGCCACTCGGCCAGGTTCGGGATCGAGTTCATCGCCGTGCGCGACAGGAACATCGGATACCAGGCCGGCTCGACGCCTTGCGCGCGCAGCAGGTCGAGCAATTGTTGCCACCACAGGATCGGCTTGCCGCCGTCTTTCGCCGGCCGCTCCGGCGAGAACGTCGCCAGCGGCACGCGGCCGTCGGGCAAGCGAAACACCGAGGGATGCTCGATCACCGCCAGCAGGGTCTGCGCCAGTTCGTCGGGCGTGTCCTGCGCGCCCTTCGGGAAGCCGGGCGCGAGCAGGATGCGGAACTCCGGATCGACTGCCTTGGCCGCGGCCAGCATGTCGCGCACGCGATTGAAGCGGTCGTCGGAATGGACCTGCCGGTACGACATTTCCAGGATGAAACCGTCCAACCCCATGGCGATGGCCTGGCGGATCTCGACCTCGAAGTTGAGCTGTTTCCAGTTCGGCTCCGGACGTTTCGGCATCGGCAGCGGGCGATCGCGCAGCAGTCCGCCGGTGCTGAGGTACTCCAGGTTGCCGCTGCTGGCGCCGGTCGGGCTGAGCCAGCGTTCGTACCAGTTCTTGCTGTCGAGCTCGTTGTGGGTCGAGAGCTGGAACGGCGGGAAGTACCAGGCGAACACTTTCTTGCCCGACGCGCGCAGGGCTTGCGGGCTCGGTTGTACGAAGGGATAACACAGCGCCGAGGCGGCGGCATCGCCGGGCGCCAGTAGCGGCGAGCGGATCCGGTCCGGGCCGCGCGCGATCGCGGCGGGGACGATGGCCAAGGCCGCCAGCAGAATCGCGCAGCGAAGTAACGAGGAACGTGGAGCGTGCATGACGTCCATCCTTCAGTAGGGATCGGGTTGCGGAGCGCAACGGAACTGCCGGAGCGATGCCGCGCAGAGCGGCCGGCGGAACTCACGCTATCGGTCGGCCCGGTCCGAGACTGCGTCGTTTCTTGCTATTGCCAACTGGCACACACTCGGGGCAGGGGCCGCGCATCGGTGGTCGCGAGTCGCGCAGACCGATGCGCGGTGCGATGGCGGTGCTCGGGCTATGCTGCGCGCTCGCGTGCCTTTCGCCGCGCTATCGAAGCCCAGGCATGTCGGCATCCACACTCAATCGGCCCGGCGCGCCGCGAAGCCGGTGGCGATGGGCAACCGGCATCGCGATCGCGACCGCATTGGCGGCCGGCCTGTGGACGATCGTCTTCGTGCGCATCGGTACCGGCGTGTACTGCGGCGAGTCGCCGGCGGTGCGCTGGCGGTTGGCGATCCATGCCGGCGAATGCGACGCCGAAACCGGCTGCCACTTCGTCAGGCAGGACGATACCGGCGCGGCCGAATACTTCGGATTCAAGCCGATTCCCTGCGGACGCGAGTAAGCGGGCTCCTGGCCGATGTGGCCATCGCCAGGGGCCGCGGCCCTTGCCTCGACGGCGGCCCGGGCCCGGCCGCTGCCCGTCGATGGGGCCGATCCGGGCGCCCTCGCACAGACCGGCGTCCAGCGGTTACAGTAGCCGCATGATCGTTCGCGCAATCCCGCAGAACTCCCCGAAAGCCGGCCAGGCTTGGCGATGGTGGCGTGCCGCCGTCGTCCGTTTCCTGCCGCCCTACGAGGACTCCCTGCGTGACCCCGCCTACGATTCGATGTTTTCCGGCCGCTAAGCGCGCCCAGTGTTTTCCGGCTGCTGAGCGCAGCCGAGGCTTTACCCCCGCCAATCGCGGCAAATACCCTTCGGCCGCCCAGCGTGGCCGAGGCCTCCCCGACGCGGGAGCGCTTTTCCAGCCCCGACCCCTGTCTGCGGCCTCATCGAGGCGGGATAATCGCGGGCTGTCGCCTGTGAGCGCGGCCGGGCCGTACCGCTGCGCACGGCCGCAGGCGAGTGCGCTGCATCTCCCGCAACACGTCACCGGCACGATGGCGGGCCCATGGCCCGCGATCGCGCAGCTTTCCGGTATTCCCCGCATTCGAGGCGCGTCATGTCCGTTCTGATGATCGACAACTACGACAGCTTCACTTACAACCTCGTGCAGTACCTGCAGGCGCTCGGGGCGGAAGTGAAGGTGATCCGCAACGACGACCTGAGCGTGGCCGAGATCGACCGGCTGGCGCCGGAACGCATCATGATTTCGCCCGGGCCGGGCACGCCGAACGATGCCGGCGTGTCGTTGGACGTGATCCGCGAGCTCGGCCCGCGCGTGCCGATTCTCGGTGTCTGCCTCGGTCACCAGAGCCTCGGCCAGGCCTACGGCGGCGACGTGATTCGCGCCCAGACCATCATGCACGGCAAGACCTCGCGCATCCGCCATGAAGGCCGCGGCGTGTTCGCCGGCCTGCCGGACGCCTACCAGGCCACGCGCTATCACTCGCTGGTGGTGTCGCGCGACAGCCTGCCCGACTCGCTCGAGATCACCGCCTGGACCGAGAACGAGGACGGCAGCTTCGAAGAGATCATGGGCCTGCGCCATCGCGAGCATCCGGTCGAGGGGGTGCAGTTCCACCCCGAGTCGATCCTGACCGAGCACGGCCACGCGCTGTTGAAGAACTTCCTGACCCGATAAACCGCCGTGGCGCGACCCGCGCCTGCCAGGACACGAATCACGATGCCTCTCACCGCCCAAGAAGCCCTGCAACGCACGATCGAGCACCGCGAGATCTTCCACGACGAGATGGTCGACCTGATGCGCATGATCATGCGCGGCGAGATCTCGCCGACCATGACCGCGGCCATCCTCACCGGTCTGCGGGTCAAGAAAGAAACCGTCGGCGAAATCGCCGGCGCGGCGACGGTGTTGCGCGAATTCGCGCGGCCGGTGCAGGTCAGCGACCGTACCCATCTGGTCGACATCGTCGGCACCGGCGGCGACGGCGCCCACACCTTCAATATTTCCACCGCGAGCATGTTCGTGGTCGCCGCCGCCGGGGCCAAGGTGGCCAAGCACGGCAATCGCAGCGTGTCGTCGAAGTCGGGCAGCGCCGACGTGCTGGAAGCCCTCGGCGCGGCGATCGAGCTGCAGCCCGAGCAGGTCAGCCAGTGCATCGACCGCGCCGGGATCGGCTTCATGTTCGCGCCGGTGCATCACCCGGCGATGAAGGTGGTCGCGCCGGTGCGGCGCGAGATGGGCGTACGCACCCTGTTCAACATCCTCGGCCCGCTGACCAACCCGGCCGACGCGCCGAGCATCCTGATGGGCGTGTTCCATCCCGACCTGGTCGGCATCCAGGTACGCGTGCTGCAGGAAATGGGCGCGCAACGCGCGCTGGTGGTGTGGGGGCGCGACGGCATGGACGAGTTGTCGCTCGGCGCCGGCACCCTGGTCGGCGAATTGCGCGACGGGGTGGTGCGCGAGTACGAGGTGCACCCGGAGGACTACGGCATCGCGATGGCGGCCAGCCGCAATCTGCGCGTCGCCGACGCGGCCGAGTCGAAGACCATGCTGCTGCAGGCGCTGGAGAACCGCGACGGCCTGCCGCGCGAGATCGTTGCCCTGAATTCCGGTGCCGCGCTGTACGCCGCGGGCGTGGCCGAGAGCATCGCCGACGGCATCGAGCGCGCGCGTACGGCGCTGGCCTCCGGCGCGGCGCGGGCCAAGCTCGACGAGTTCGTCGCGCTGACGCGGGAGTTGGCGGGGGCGTGATGGGGTGCGGGACGAGCCAATCCCCCCTAACTCCCCCTTTGAACAGGGGGGAATGCTTACGTGGCGGCGTGGGCCTATGTTCCGGCGTCGCCGTGTTCCTTCCAATTCCTGCTGTTGCCGTTCCCCCCTTTGAAAAGGGGGGAGGGGGGATTGGCCTTTGACTTTCGCCTTTTGAACCAAGCCCAGGAGCCAGCATGTCCGCCAGCTTCGCCGAACTACCGAAACCTCCGTATTACGCGGTCATCTTCAGCTCGCAGCGCAGCGACGGGGACGACGCCGGCTACGGCGAGGCAGCCGAGCGCATGGTCGAGCTGGCCGCGCAGCAGCCGGGCTTCCTCGGGGTCGAGTCGACCCGCGGCAGCGACGGCTTCGGCATCACCGTAAGCTATTGGTCCGACGAGGCGGCGATCGCCGCCTGGAAACGGCAGGCCGAACACGCCGCCACCCGCGCCTACGGGCGCGAACATTGGTATCGACATTTCGAGTTGCGCGTGGCCAAGGTCGAACGCGCGTACGGGAGCAAGGGCAAGGCATGAGCGACATCCTCAACACCATCCTCGCGCGCAAGCACGAGGAGATCGAACAGCGCAGCCGGGTGCGTTCGCTCGCCGACCTGCGCGCGCGCGCCGCCTCGCAGGCGCCGGCGCGCGGCTTCGTCGACGCGATCAAGCGCAAGCACGCCGCCGGCGAAGCCGCGGTCATCGCCGAGGTCAAGAAGGCCAGCCCGTCCAAGGGCCTGATCCGCGCCGACTTCAAGCCGGCCGAGATCGCCCGCAGCTACGAGGCCGGCGGTGCGGCCTGTCTGTCGGTGCTGACCGACGTCGACTTCTTCCAGGGCAGCAACGCCTACCTCGGCGAAGCCCGCGGTGCCTGCTCGCTGCCGGTGCTGCGCAAGGACTTCACCGTCGATCCGTATCAGATCTACGAGGCGCGCATGATCGGCGCCGACGCGATCTTGCTGATCGTCGCCGCGCTCGAGGACGGGCCGATGATCGAGATGGCCGGGCTGGCGATGGAGCTGGGCATGGACGTACTGGTCGAGGTCCACGACATCGACGAGCTCGAACGCGCGCTGCAGACCGATTGCGAGCTGATCGGCGTCAACAACCGCAATCTGCGCACGTTCGAGGTCTCGCTGGACACCACCATTGCCTTGCGCGCCGCGGTGCCGCGCGACCGCACCCTGGTCACCGAAAGCGGCATCGCCACTTTGGCCGACGTGGAGCGCATGCGCGGCGCCGGCGTCGAAACCTTTTTGGTCGGCGAAAGCTTCATGCGCGAACGCGACCCGGGCGCGGCGCTGCGGCGGTTGTTCGCGGCGTGAGCGCGGTCCGTCCCGCGCGTTTCCCGCCGGTGCGCGCGGACGCGCCGCTGATCGTGTTCGATTTCGATCACACCCTGTACGACGGCGACTCCGGCAGCCATCTGTTCGCCTGGCTGATCAAGCGCTCGTGGTGGCGCATGCTGCTGGCGCTTGCGATCGCGCCGGTCGCCGGGCCGATGGTGGCCTGGCTGAAGACGCGCCGCCTCGGCATCTCGGCCTTCGTCTGGGTCGGCACCATCGGCATGCATCGGGTCGGCTCGCTCGACGCGATGATCGACCGCTACGTCGCCCTGCACACCGCGCAGATCCGCGAGCGGCTGCTGCCGATCGCGCTCGACGTGTTGCATCACCACCGCGAGCAGGGCGATCACGTGGTGATCGCGACCGGCGCGCCGCCGGAACTCGCCCGCGCCATCCTGGCCTTCGTCGCCCACGAGGACGTGCCGGTGGTCGGCACCCTGGTCGGCCCGCGCCTGGGCGCGCTCGGCGCCAGCCGCCATTGCCATTCCGAAATGAAGATGCGGATGCTGCGCGAGTCCGGCTTCACCGGGCCGGTCGAGGCCGCTTATTCCGACAGCAGCGCCGATCTGCCGCTGCTCAAGGCCGCGCGCAAGCCGGTGGTGGTCAACCCCAAGGCCGCGCGCGTGGAAATGTTCCGGCGTGTGTTGCCGGCCGGCACGCCGATCCTGAACTGGGGTTGCCCGGGGCGGGGCGGCGATGCGGTGTCGTCGGCAGCGAAGTAGGCGTCTGGAATTCGGCTTTCGTCGACACGGGATAGAGCGTGGT
>NZ_JBQEOE010000022.1:13804-63385 GCF_052045105.1 Lysobacter sp. 22409
CGACCACCATCCAGCCGAATGCTGCGCGGTTTCGATCTGGGGATGAATACGCCGAGGCCGCAGCCCGTCCCCTCAATCGCCCAGCGTCTTCACGAACTTGACCGACGAGCCGTCGGAATAGCCGCAGGCGCGGTAGAAGTCGTGGGCGTCGGTGCGGCGGATGTTGCTGGCGACCTCGACCCGGCCGACCCCGTCGCGGCGGGCGCGGCGCTCGACCTCGCGCAGCAGCAGGCGGCCGATACCCTGGCGATAGCAGGACGTGGCCACCACCAGGGCGGTGATGCGGGTCAGCAGGTTGCCGCGGGTCAGCGAATAGCGGGTATGGCTGGCGATCAGGCCACAGGCGTGGCCGTCGAGTTCGGCCAACAACAGGTCGTGGCGTGGGTCTTCGCGCAGCACGGCGATGCGCTCGATGGCCTCATCGCGGGTACAGGGATAGCCGAGCTGGCTGAGCAGCTCGGCGACGTCGCTGGCATCGCCCAGCTCCGCGAGCCGCACCGTCGGTGCGGTCCCGGAGGAGGGCGCGATGCGTCCCACCGGGGCCCTTAACGGGTCCCGTAGAGGACGACGGTCTTGCCTCGGGCGTGCAGCTTGCCGTCGGCCTGCAGCTTCTTGAGCACGCGACCGGCCATCTCGCGGGAGCAGCCGACCAGGCGCGAAAGCTCCTGGCGCGACACCCGCAGCTGGGTGCCCTGCGGATGGCTCATGGCCTCGGGTTCCTTGGCAAGGTCGTGCAGGGCACGGACGATGCGGTCGGTGACGTCGAGGAAGGCCAGGCGGCCGGCCTTGCGGCTGGTGTCGAGCAGGCGCCGGGAAATCTGCGCGCCGATCGCATACAGCAGCTTGGGCGCGTCCAGCGAGAGCCGGGTCAGCAGCAGGTCGTAGAGGCGCTCGTGTCCGATTTCGGCCAGTTCGCAGGTGCTGCGCGTTCGCAGGATCACCTCGCGATGGTCGCTCTCGATGAACAGGCCGAGCTCGCCGACGAACTCGCCGGGGCCGAAATAGCCCAGGACCAGTTCACGGCCGTCCTCTTCCTCGGTGATGATGCTCACCGAGCCTGAGACGACGTAATACAGCGTGCTGGCCGGATCCCCGGGGCGAAACACGTCCGTGCGGGACGGGTAACGACGACGGTGGCAATGGGCCAGGAAGCGTTCGATCGTTGCGCCGTCCGGCAACAACGGGCTATTGGTTCTGCGTAATGCAGTCAAGGGGGCTACCGGGTTGGCGGACATTGGGAATGGGCTTTTGGCTTTCGGCCGAGCTTAGGGCGATACGGCCGCATGAGCAAATCCTGCCGCTGAAACTCCCGGTCCGATAGAGAGCGATGATGGAAGCGCAGAGACGGTCACGCTTTTGTAATCGACGCAGTCCAAAACCTAGCTGCGTTTCCCCCCGGGGCCAATTGCCTCATAATCGCGGCCCTCGCCGTCCGTCCGGATATTCCTACAGTGGTCAAGCCGTTGCCGCGCCTGCGGTTGCAGGGTTTTAACAACCTCACCAAGGCCCTCTCGTTCAATATCTACGATGTTTGCTTTGCCGCCTCGGAAGACGAGCGCGGGCGCTATATCGAATACATCGACGAGGCGTACAACGCCGACCGCCTCACCCAGATCCTCACGGATGTGGCGGAAATCATCGGCGCCAACATCCTCAATATCGCCCGCCAGGACTACGACCCCCAGGGCGCCTCGGTGACGATTCTGATCTCCGAGGAACCGGTGATCGACAAGAAGGCGGCCGGCAAGGAGATCATCTCCGACGCCGTGGTCGCCCACATGGACAAGTCCCACATCACCGTCCACACCTATCCCGAGACCCACCCGGACAGCGGCATCGCGACCTTCCGGGCCGATATCGACGTGGCCACCTGCGGCGTGATTTCGCCGCTTAAGGCCTTGAATTACCTGATCGAAAGCTTCCAGTCCGACATCGTGGTGATGGACTACCGGGTGCGCGGCTTCACCCGCGACATCAAGGGCAAGAAGCACTACATCGACCACAAGATCAACTCGATCCAGGACTACCTGGCGAAGAACATCAAGTCGCGCTACGAGATGATCGACGTCAACGTCTACCAGGAAAATATCTTCCACACGAAGATGCACCTGAAGGAATTCGACCTCGACACCTACCTGTTTGAGGAAAAGGCCAAGAACCTCTCGTTCAAGGAGCGCATGAAGATCGAGGCGCGCCTGCGCCGCGAGATCGAAGAGCTCTACCACGGCCGCAACCTGGTCGATTGAGCCCTGCGCGATGCATGCGAAAAGGCCGGCGAAAGCCGGCCTTTTTCGTTGCTGGGCGGGCGCGGCCCCCGAACCGGTGCCGCTTGTCTCCCTCTCCCGTGAACGGGAGAGGGGGCTCAAAGCTTTGCAGCCAGGGGCGCGTCTCCCCTCTCCCGCTCACGGGAGAAGGCCGGGGTGAGGGCATAGAGGTCCGGGGGCGTCGCCAGGGCGACTCAGACCCGGTAAGCCACGGCCTTCATCAGCTTGGACGCCGCCGCCATCAGGGCCGGCACCGGCATCGGCAGGATGCGCGCGCCGGCGGCCTCGGCGTTCTCGGCGTGGCGCGCCTCGTCGGCCTTCATGGTCCGCAGGATCGCCCGGCTGCGCTGGTCGCCTTCGGGCAGGGACTGCAGGTGCTCGTCGATATGGGCCTCGACCTGGCGTTCGGTCTCGACCACGAAGCCCAGGTTCCAACCGTCGCCGCGCAGCCCGGCGAGGGCGCCGATGGCGAAGCTGCCGGCGTACCACAACGGGTTCAGCAGGCTCGGGCGGCTGTCGAGTTCGCGCAGGCGGTCGGCGCACCAGGCCAGGTGGTCGGTCTCTTCCTGGGCGGCTTCGAGCAGGTGGCCGCGGGTGGATTCGTCGCGGGCGACCGCGGCCTGGCCGCAGTACAGGGCCTGGGCGCAGACCTCGCCGACGTGGTTGATCCGCATCAGGCCAGCCGAATGGCGGCGCTCGTCGGGTTCGAGCACCAGTTCGGCGGTGTTGCCGGCGGGGTTGGGGCGTTCGGCGCCCGGGGCGCCGAATACGGTATCGAGCGCGCGCTGTGCTTCGCTGAGCACGCGGTCCAGGGGGCTGAGTTCGCGGGTCGTCATGACGCCGATTCTAAGGCGAGGCCGGCGTAGAAGTCGGTTAATCGGCTGCCGGCCCGGCCGCGCCGTCGTCGAGCAGGCCGGCCAGGAATTCGAGCGGGTGCTGGACCGGGATCGCGGTGCCGCCGCCCAGGTGCAGGCGGCAGCCGATGTTGGCGCTGAGCAGCACGCTGGCGCCGCTGTGCGCCAATTGTTCGAGCAGTGGAGCGCGGTATTCGGCCGCACGCGCCGGGTCGGTCAGCATCTGGCTGCCGGCAGCGCCGCAGCAGCCGTAGCCGGCGTCGAGTTCGACCACCTGCAGTCCGGGCACCCGCGCCAACAAGCGCCGCAAGGCCGGGACCGACTTGACCACGTTGCGCTGGGTGCAGGGCAGGTGCACGGCGATGCGCTGATGGGAGGTGCGGAAGCGCAGGCCGGCGCCGGCCTGATCGAGATAGGCGATGGCGTCGACCACTTGGGTCTGCGGCGCGAGCGCATGCGCCAGTGCGGTGTGGCAGCCGCTGGCCAGGCTGAGGACGGTGGCGTGGGCCGTGAAGGCGCTGCGGTTGGCCTGGGCCAGGTCCTGGGCCGCGGCGGCGTTGCCGGCGTGCTCGTGCAGGGCGCCGCAACAGCCTTGGCCGGCGACCGGGTCGAGTGCGACGCCGAGCGAGGCGCACAGCCGCACCGTGGCGGCGCGCACGGCGCTTTCGTAGGCACCGGCCACACAGCCCACGAACAGTCCGGCGCGGGCCTGTCCGGCCGTCTGGAGGCGTGTTGCGGGCATCGGCAGCCGTCGTGGCGGGCGCGGCAACGAGCGCCAGGCCTCGGGCAGCCAGGGGTGGCCGATCCGGTACAGGGACAGCGCCGCCGCCAGCCAGCGCGGCCGCGCCGCCAGGCCTTCGATCAGCCGTTGGCGCCAGGCCGGCGGCCGGCGATCGCGTTGGCGGGTGCGGGCCAGGACCAGCAATCGGCCATACTCCACGCCGGCTGGGCACACCGACTCGCAACTGCGGCAGCCCAGGCAGTGGTCGAGATGAGCGTCCGAGGTCGGGGTCGGGACGATGCTGTCCAGGGCCCAGGCCCGGGCCAGGGCAATCCGGCCGCGCGGCGACTCGGCTTCGAGCCGGTCGCGGCCGTAAGTGGGGCAGGAGGGCAGGCACAGCCCGCATTGCACGCAGCGGTCGGCCAGAGCCACCAGGGGGTCGGCGGAGGGCGGGCGACGGTCGTGCGGCATGACCATCGATGCTAGCACGGGCAAAACCCAGGCTTGCACGATCCCGGGCGGCCCGCTATCATTCCGCCTCTTTCGTTCCGCAATCACAACGCGAGGCGACGTTCCGACGCCCTTCCCGCACCGGGAAACGGCGGAACCAGCCCGACCACTGTGCCCACATAAAGAGTTGTCATGAAGACTTTTACCGCCAAGAACGAGACCGTCCAGCGCGACTGGTACGTCGTCGACGCGTCGGGCAAAACGCTCGGCCGTTTGTGCTCCGAACTCGCGCGTCGCCTGCGCGGCAAGCACAAGCCCGTCTATACCCCTCACGTCGATACCGGCGATTACCTGGTGGTGATCAACGCCGAGAAGATCGCCGTCACCGGCAATAAGCTGCAGGACAAGATGTACTACCGGTTCACCGGTTACGTCGGCAACCTGAAGAGCGAGACGCTGGGCCAGGCGCTCGAGCGCCACCCGGAACGCGTCATCGAGATCGGTGTCAAGGGCATGCTGCCGAAGAATCCGCTCGGCCGCGCCATGTATCGCAAGCTCAAGGTCTACAAGGGCTCCGAGCATCCGCATACCGCCCAGCAGCCGCAGCCGCTCGACATCTAAGGTAAAGACCATGGCTATCCAGCAGAATTACGGCACCGGCCGCCGCAAGTCTTCCACCGCTCGCGTGTTCCTGCGCAAGGGCGACGGCAAGATCACCATCAATCAGCGTACGATCGAAGAATTCTTCGGCCGCGAAACCGCGCGCATGATCGTCCGCCAGCCGCTCGAGCTGACCCAGTCGACCGACAAGTTCGACGTCAACGTGACGGTCGCCGGCGGCGGCATCACCGGTCAGGCCGGCGCGATCCGTCTCGGCATCGCCCGCGCACTGGTCGAGTACGACGAAACCCTGAAGGGCGAACTGCGTAAGGCAGGCTTCATGACCCGCGACGCCCGTGAAGTCGAGCGTAAGAAGGTCGGTCTGCACAAGGCTCGCCGCGCAACGCAGTTCTCGAAGCGCTAATAGTTCTTTTTTCGCGTCGCGTTTTTGCGTTAATATCGG
Source organism: Lysobacter sp. 22409 (assembly GCF_052045105.1). Classification (NCBI taxonomy): domain Bacteria; kingdom Pseudomonadati; phylum Pseudomonadota; class Gammaproteobacteria; order Lysobacterales; family Lysobacteraceae; genus Lysobacter; species Lysobacter sp. 22409. Next base: position 19,157 of record NZ_JBQEOE010000022.1, read on the forward strand.
TTTTATAGCCCCGTCGCCAAGCGGTAAGGCACCTGACTCTGACTCAGGCATTCGGTGGTTCGAATCCATCCGGGGCTGCCATACCCAAGCCCGATTCCAGCTCAACGGCTCGAATCGGCGACCTGAAACCCGCCGCAAGGCGGGTTTCTTGTTATATGAGCCCGCCGCAAGGCAGGTTTCTTGTTTTGTGGGGTGAGCCCGCCATCAGGCGGGTTTCTTGTTTCTGCGACTCGCGCCGCCCCGCTGAAGCATCTTCGCCATGCCTGCCTTCAGTACGCGCCCAAGCTCCTGATCAGGCTGATCTCATCGCGCAGCGGGATGCCGTGCCGCCCCAGCAACGGGATGGCCGGGTCGGCCTCGCGTTCCAGATCGATGGCGCCGGCGACGAGCCGGTGCAGGCGGAAGCCGCGGCGCTGGTAGAAACGCAGTGCATCGAGGTTGTCGTTGGTGGTGCGGGTCAGCAGCCGGCTCAGGCCCAGTGCGCGTGCACGCCCGACCGCGAGTTCGACCAGGCGGGTGCCGAGGCCGGCCTGGGCCCGCACCGCGTCGAGGGTGACGAGCTCCGACTGGACCGTGTCGTCGAGCAAGGTCACCAGGCCGACGATGGCGCCGTCCGCATCCACGGCGATGAAGCCTGGCAGGGCGGTGGCGTCGATCGCGCGGCCGTCGAGCATGATCGTCGGGCCGCCCCAGCGCAGGTCGAGGAAGGCGCGGATGCGTTCGCGGTCGTTGGCATCGATGGTGCGGGTCGTCGGCATGGCGTCCGGGCGTAAGGGGCGCAGCGCGACACTGTAGCGCCGGTGCCGGCGTAATCGTGGCCGATGGCGGGCACAGCCTGTGCGCGAACCCGCCGCAGCGCAGGCGCTGCCGTACGCTACCGGCCGTCGCGACTGATCGCAGCTGTGACCGCCTGGTCTCCGCGGTTCGCGCTACTCGGCTACCATCCGCGGCGCAGGGGCCGCGCAGCGGCGTTGGAGAGCGCGCATGAGCGAGGATCTGACTCGGTTACTGCATGACTGGCGCGGCGGCGACGTCGCTTCGCGCGACCGCTTGTTCGCACTGGTCTACGACACCTTGCGCGGCATGGCGGCGGTGCGCCTGGGCGCGCGCAACGGTCAGCGCACCCTGCAGCCCACCTCGCTCGTCAACGAAGCCCTGATCCGCCTGATAGGCGGCGAGGTCGATTGGCAGGACCGCGCTCACTTCTATGCGCTCGCGGCCCTGAAGATGCGTGCGGTGTTGGTCGATCAGGCGCGTGCGCAAGCGGCGGCGAAGCGCGGCGCGCGGCCGGTGATGCTGACCTTGTCGCACGCCGACCTGCACGGCGGGCAGACCGTCGGCTTCGACGTGCTGGCTCTGCACGATGCCCTCGAACGCCTGGCCGAGCGCGATCAACGTTCGGCGCGGGCGGTCGAGATGGCCTACTTCGGCGGCATGGAGCACAGTGAGATCGCCTGCGTGCTGGAAGTCTCGGTGCCGACCGTCGAACGCGACCTGCGTTTCGCCCGGGCCTGGCTGGGACAGCAGTTGGGCTGAGCGAGCGGCGATCCGACGCGACAGGAGGCGACATGGAAACCCAGCGCTGGCACGACCTGCGCCGATTGTTCGATGCGGTATGCGACCTGCCGGCCGAGCGTTGGTTGGAGGAACTGCACGCGATCAGCGACGATCCGGCGCTGATCGCCGAGGTCATGGAGTTGCTCGGTGCGCAGACCGGGCAGTTCGATCGCGTCGTGCAACCGCTGAACGATCTGGTCGCGGGCCTGCCCGACAGCGAACTGCAGGCCGGCGACCGCCTCGGCGCCTGGGTCCTGATCGAGCGCGTGGCGAGCGGCGGCATGGGCACGGTGTTTGTGGCCGAGCGCGCCGACGGCTTGTTCCGCCAACAGGTGGCGATCAAATTGCTGCGCGGCAGCGGCTTCAACCAGGCCGAATTCGCCCGTCGCCTGGCGGTGGAGCGGCAACTGCTGGCCGAGCTGCAGCACCCCAACATCGCCCGCCTCTACGACGGCGGCACCACGCCGAGCGGGCAGCCGTACCTGGTCATGGAGTACGTGCTCGGCCGCGATCTCGACGAATACTGCGAGCAGCGCCAGCCTGACCTGCTGCAGCGCCTGCAGTTGTTCCAGCGCATCTGCGCGGCGGTGCAGAGCGCGCACCAGCGCCTGATCGTGCATTGCGACCTCAAGCCCGGCAACGTGATGGTGCAGGACGACGGCGAGCCGGTACTGCTCGATTTCGGCATCGCCCAGGTGCTCGATCACCAGGCCGGCGACGACAACGCCTGCTACGGTAGCTTCTGCACCCCGGCGTATGCGAGCCCGGAATTGCTCGGCGGCGCGCGGGTCAGCGTGGTCAGCGACGTGTTCGCGCTCGGCGTGTTGCTGACCGAATTGCTGGCTTGCCGTTCGGTCGAACGCGGGTTGGGCGATCGCGACGTCGCGGTGCCGCTGCCGAGCGAATGGGCCGGGCCCGACTGCGCCTGGCGCGAGCGCCTGCGCGGCGACCTGGATGCGATCGCCGCCTGCGCCTGTGCGCTCGATCCGCGGCAGCGCTATTCCTCGGTCGAAGCCTTGTCCCAGGACATCGGGCGTCATCTCGCCTGGCGTCCGGTGTCGGCGCGCACGCCGACGCTGGGCTACCGCTTCGGCCGTTATCTGCGCCGGCATTGGCGCGAGACCGCGGCGGCGGCGCTGGTGCTCGCGCTGGCCGGCGGCTTCGTCTGGCGGGTCACCGCCGAGCGCGCGCGCGCCGAGCGCGAGGCCTCGGTCGCACGCCAGGTCAGCGATTTCCTGGTCTCGGCTTTCGACGCCGCCGACCCGCGCATGCGCGGGGCGCAGGCCGGACAGGACTTGAGTGCGCGACAGGTGTTGGACGCCTCCGCCGCGCGCATCGAACAAGGGCTCGACGACACCCCGGCGATCCGCGCCCGCCTGCGCGCGGTGCTCGGTCGTGCCTATCGCAACCTCGGCCAGCCGCAGCGCGCCGAGGCGCTGCTCGACCAGGCCGCTCGCGAGTTCCTCGACCCGGCGGTGGACCGGCCCGACCAGGCCGCACAAGCGCTCGCCGATCTGTCGCGTTCGCTCAGCGACCGCCAGTACGGCGCCCAGGCCGTCGCCGCCGCCCGCCGTTCGCTGGCCCTGCGCGAGCGCGACGGCGACCCGCGCGGCCTCGCCGATGCCTACGACACGCTCGGCCTGGCCCAGGTCGCCGACAGCCGGTACGCGCAGGCCGAACGCAGCTTCGAGCGCTCGCAGCAACTGCGCAGCGAACGCGGCCTGCGCCAGTCGCCCGACGAACGCGCGGCGATGCTCGCCCGCCTTGCCCAGCTGTACCGGCGCCGCGGCGAACTCAAGCGCGCCGAGCAGACTTATCGCGATGCGCTGGAGATCAACCGCGAGACCGGCAGCGACCCGGTCGCGACCCAGCTCAACCAGTTCGGTCTAGCGAGCACGTTGTTCGGCCTCGGGCGGGTCGCGGAAACCCGCCGCGAACTGGTCGAGAATCTGAGCCTGGCGCGCGACCTGTACGGCGAGCAGAGCGACATGGTCGCCAACATCCATGTCGACCTGGCCAACGCCACCCAGGACCTTGGCGATTATCGCCAGGCAGGGGAACACTATCGGGCCGCGCTGGAGATCATGGCCGTGGTCGCCGGCGAGCGCAGCCTCGATTACGCCCGCATCCTCAACAACTACGCGGCCCTGTCGCTGGAGCGCGGCGACCTGGCCGAGTCCGAGCGCCGCCTGCGCCAGGCCTTGTCGATCCGTCGCGAGCACCTGGCGCCGGACGAGCGCCGGGTGTTGCGCACCGAGAACGGTCTCGGCCTGGTGCTCGCACGCGGCGGCCGCAACGAAGAGGCGCGGTCGCTGGTCGAGCGCAGCGCCTCGGTTTGGCGCCGTCGTTATGGCGAGGACCATGCCGGGCTGCTGATGGTGGCGCTGACCCGGGTCGAATGGCTGTTGAGCCGCGACCGCCTCGACGAGGCGCAGGCCGAGTTGACGGCGATCGACCTCAGCCGCGGCGAGTACAACGCCTTCATGCTGGCGCGGATTCCCAGCTTGCAAGCCGAGCTCGCGCAACGCCGCGGGCAGTGGGACGAAGCCGAGCGGGGCTGGGCCAAGGCGATCGAAGACAGTCGCGCCGCCTACGGTGCGCAGCAGGTCAAGACCGCGCGGTTGCGCGTGCCCTATGCCGAGGTCCTGCTCGCGCGCGGCGATGCGCGCGGCGCGGCGGCGCAGGTGCAACTCGCCGAGGCGGTGCTGCGGCGCGAGATGTACAGCGAGTCGGCGTTGTTGCGGCGCCTGCAGTCGGTGAAGCAGGGCGCGCCGCCGGTGCAGGTGGCGGCGCGCTAGGCGGCCTGCCGGTTCGCGGCTTGTGCCATTCTCAGGGGCGGAGCGGCGCAAGCGGCGACCCGCTCTGCGCGCATCGCCGAGCCATCGCTGACGCATCGATCCTTCGCCAAAAAACACGCCGCCCGAAGGCGGCGTGTCGGTTCGCTACGGCAAGGAACGTTACGCCGGCGATATTTCGCCGATGCGGTCGGGGCCGATCATTCGACCGCTTGCACGTCGACCAGGCGCAGGCCCTTGGTCGCGTACTTCTCGGCCGACTGATACAGCGTCTGATAGCTCTTGACCGCTTCCAGCGCATAGCCGCCGGTGCCGGCGCGGAACACGCCGACATAGTTGCGCACGCCGTCTTCGACGAAGCTGTCGACGTCGATCAGGCGCAGGCCGTTGTCGCTGAGCTCGTCCCACTTGCCGGTGAACGCGGCCCAGCTGTTCGAGCGCCACAGGGCGTGGTTGTCGGTGCCTTCGCGGTACACGCCGATGAACTGGCGCTGGCCGTTGCCGATGTCGAAGCTCTCCATGTCGATCAGGCGCAGGCCCAGGCCCTTGGCGATCTCGCGCTGATTGGCGAAGGCGGCGAAGCCGGTGTGGCTCCAAAGGCCGGCGTTGCCGTTGCCGGCGCGGAACACGCCGACGTAGTGGCGCTTACCGCCGCTGAGGTAGGTGGTGAGGTCGAGCAGGCGCTGGCCGTCGTCGGACAGCTCCTTCCACTTGGCGGTGAAATCGTCCCAATTGTCGAAGTTGTACAGCGCGCCGGCGCCGCTGCCGCGCTTGTACACGCCGACGAAGTGGCGGTCGCCGTTCTCGACGTAGTTCTCGACCTGTTCGAGGCGGAAACCGTCGGCCGACAACTCCGACCACTTCTGGGTGAACGCGGTCCAGCTAGGACGATTGACCCGCAGCTCGATCTCGCTGCTGGCCTTCCACACGCCGAGGAAGGTCTTGGCGTCGGTCTCGGCGGCATCGAAGGGATAGGCCGTGCTGGAGGGATAGACCAGGCTGTAGGGATGCGGCGCGGAGTGGTTGCTCAGCGGGGTCCAATCGGTCGGGTCCATGCTGTTGGCGCCGGCCATGGCCTTGGCTTCGCCCCAGGTCAGGCTCTGGATCTGGGCGAAGGTCATCGGGCGCGGACGCAGGTCGTTGCCGTCGCAGGGCGTGCTGGTGCTTTCCTGGGTGACGTGGACGTGCACGTGCGGGCCGCTGGATTTGCCGGAGTAACCGACCTTGCCGAGGTACTGGCCTTGCTTGATGGTCGCGCCCGGCACCAGCAGTTCGGCCGGGATCGAGCCGGGTTGCATGTGCGCGTACAAGGCGATCTCGTCGCCGCTCTTGACCTTGAGGAAGTTGCCGCCGGCCGAGTACTGGCCGGTGCTCGGCGCGATCGGCTCGGGTTCGATCTCCTTGCTGACGCGCGGGTAGTTCTTCCATTCCGGCAAATCGTTGAGCGCGCTGCAGACGATGCCGTCAGCCATCGCGTACAGCGGCAGGCCATAGGCGCGCTGGCCTTCGGCTTTGTTCGGGTCGGCGCCCGGACGCTTGGCGTCCCAGGTGGTGCCGGTCCAACCGGTCACGCTGGTGTCGAGGCCGAAGGACTGGCTGTCACCGGGGTGATTGCTCGAGGTCTGCCAGGCTTCGTTGGCGCGCAGGTCGGTGACCTTGCCCGGGTAGCGCAGCGGGCCGTTGTCGTTGGTGGCGGGCGCGAACGACAGGTTCTTGATGACCGGGTTGCGGTAGCCCTGCACGTAGACCGCGATCTTGACCGTGCTCGGATAGGGCGCGGTGATCACGATCGGGTAGGACGACGGCACCTTCGGAGCGTCCGGGTCGGGATTGAAGTAGTTGCACTTGCAGTTCTGGAAGGCGTAACTCTTGCCCGGGTCGATCTGCACCGGGGCGAGGAAGTTCGATGCGAGCTGGTCGAGGATCTCGACCTTGGTGATCGACAGCGGCACGGCACCGTCGTTGCGGATGCCCATGCGCAGGGACACGCGGCCTTGCTTGGCGCTGCCGACCTGGGCCGGGCCGATCGCTTCGAACACGACCCGGCCGTCCTTGATCGGATTGACCACGTCGATGGTAAGGGCCTGGGCGTGGACGCCGGCGCTGGCCCCGAACCACAGGGCGAGGGCGGCGGGCAGGGCGCGCAGGACGAGAGCGGATTGCGATTTCATGATGGAACTCCGAAGGCATGATTGAGGAATCACGCGGTCGCAGAGGGACGTGCCCTCAACCCGATCCTTGGATCGTTGACCTGGCTGGGCCTGCCCCGGCGAACCCGGGCGTGACCACGCCGCGCTTAACTCAACAAACCGGCAAAGGGCGGCCGGACCCATCACGGCCGCGAAACTTTTTTTCGGGGTAGGCTGCCGGGGCTCGAAACGGCGCCCGCTGCCCCCGGGGCGCGCCCCTCGCGACAGGCGATCCGGTCGGCCCGAATGGGCCCGGCCGCCGCCGGCCGGTGATTACCGGCGCGCGAGTGGTTACAATTGAAACCATCGCGCTGCGGCGCCCTGCATCGACATCGAGGCCTGGATGAAACTCGGATCCCTGAAGGAAGGCGGCCGCGACGGCACGCTGATCGTCGTCTCGCGCGACCTGACCCGCGCCGTGCGCGCCACCGGCATCGCCGACACCCTGCAGCGCGCGCTGGAGGATTGGTCGAACGCCGCGCCGCGCCTCAACGCCCTGTCGGACGCACTCAACGAGGGCCGCGCCGCGGATGCCTTCGAGGTCGATTTCGCAGCCCTGGCCGCACCCTTGCCGCGCGCCTACGAGTTCGTCGACGGCAGCGCTTACCTGCCGCACGTCGAGCGCGTGCGCCGCGCCCGCGGCGCCGAGGTGCCGGAAAGCTTCTACGTGGATCCGCTGATGTACCAGGCGGTCAGCGCCGGTTTCTACGGCCCGCGCGACCCGGTGCGCGTGGTCAGCGAGGACTACGGCATCGACCTGGAAGCCGAGGTCGTGATCGTCACCGACGACGTGCCCATGGCGGCGACGCCCGAGGCGGCGGCCGCGCACATCCAGCTGATCGGCCTGGTCAACGACGTGTCCCTGCGCAATCTGATTCCGAACGAGCTCGCCAAGGGCTTCGGTTTCCTGCAGTCCAAGCCGCGTTCGGCGCTGAGCCCGGTGTTCGTCACCCCCGACGAACTCGGCCCGGCCTGGATCGACAGCAAGGTCCACCGCCCGCTGCTGACCCACATCAACGGCGCATGGTTCGGCGCGCCCGAGGCCGGCATCGACATGCAGTTCAATTTCGCCCAGCTCGTGGCCCACGCCGCCAAGACCCGGCCGCTGTCGGCCGGCACCATCGTCGGCTCCGGCACCGTGGCCAACGAAGACACCAGCCTGGGCGCGTCGTGCTTCGCCGAGAAGCGCACCGTGGAGACCTTGGAGCACGGCAAGCCGTCGACGCCCTTCATGAAGTTCGGCGACACCGTGCGCATCGAGATGCTCGACGCCGAAGGCCGCAGCATCTTCGGCGCGATCGAACAGCGCATGGAACGTCCTTCCGCCTGACGGCAGCGGCGCGTACGACGAGAGGTCGTCCGACGGCACGGCGCAACCGGTAAGGTTTGCGTCCTGCCGATCGGGCAAGGCAAGCGAGGCGCATCCGGGTGAGCGAACAATTACGGTTGTATTCGTACTGGCGTTCCAGCGCCTCGTATCGGGTGCGCATCGGCCTGAACCTCAAGGGCCTGGACTACGAGACCGTGCCGGTCCACCTGGTCCGCGACGGCGGCGAACAGCACGCCGCCGCCTATCGCGAACTCAACCCGCAGGGGCTGGTGCCGGTGCTGCAGCACGGCCAGCGCACCCTGACCCAGTCGATCGCGATCCTGGAATACCTCGACGAGACCTGGCCGCGGCCGAACCTGCTGCCGACGACCGCGCGCGAGCGCCATCGGGTACGCGCGATCGCACAGACCATCGCCTGCGAAATCCACCCGCTCAACAATCTGCGCGTACTGAAGTACCTCGACGGCACCTGGAACGTGCCGCAGCCCGAGCGCGACGGCTGGGTCAAACACTGGATTTCCGAGGGCTTCGCTGCGTTGGAGACCATGCTGGTCGAGGACGAGGCCACCGGCACCTTCTGCGTCGGCGACCTGCCCGGGCTGGCCGACTGCTGCCTGGTGCCGCAGCTCTACAACGCGCGCCGCTTCGGCGTGCCGCTCGAGGCCTATCCGACCCTGTTGCGGATCGAAGCGGCCTGTCTGGCCCTGCCCGAGTTCGATGCCGCGCGTCCGGAGAACCAGCCGGACTGCCCGCCGGGCTGAGCACGGCGCCGCGGCGTGAGCGGCGCGCGGTTTCCCGTCCCACAAAAAAGCCGGCCGTCTCGCGACGGCCGGCTTTGTCTTGCGTGCTGCGTCCGCGTCAGTGCTGCGCGGCGGTCGCGTCGTACATGTCCGCGTAGGGGTCGTGCTCGCCGGTGCCGCCTTCGGACAGGCGGAACTTCAGCGCCAGGCCGTCGCGCGAGTCGGCCGCCTTGAGCGCCTCCTCCATCTCGATCCGGCCCTCTTTGTAGAGGCGGAACAGGCACTGGTCGAACGACTCCATGCCTTCTTCGAGCGACTCTTCCATCGCCTGCTTGATCTCGTGGACCTGGCCGCGGCGCATCAGATCGCGCACGTGCGGGGTGTTGATGAGGATTTCCGCGGCCGGCAGGCGGCGTCCGTCGAGGCCGATCACCAGGCGCTGCGAGACCACCGCCTTGAGGTTCAGGGCGAGGTTCATCAACACGTTCTTGTGCGCGGCCTCGGGGAAGAAGTTGAGGATGCGCTCCAGGGTCTGGTCGGCGTTGTTCGAGTGCAGCGTCGCCAGGCACAGGTGACCGGTTTCGGCGAAGGCGATCGCCGCCTCCATGGTCGTGGCGTCGAGGATTTCGCCGATCAGGATCACGTCCGGCGCTTCGCGCATCGCGTTCTTGAGCGCGTTGTGGAAGGCGTGGGTGTCCAGGCCGACCTCGCGCTGGTTCACGATCGACTTCTTGTGCTTGTGCAGATACTCGATCGGATCCTCGATGGTGAGGATGTGCCCGGCGGTATTGCTGTTGCGGTGGTCGATCATCGAGGCCAGCGTGGTCGACTTGCCCGAGCCGGTCGAACCGACGATCAGGACCAGGCCGCGCGGCGCCATGATGATCTGCTTGAGCACCTGCGGCAGCTGCAGCTCTTCGATGCTCGGAATGATGCTGCGGATGGCGCGGATGACCATGCCGACTTCGCCGCGCTGCTTGAAAACGTTGATGCGGAAACGGCCGGCGTCGGGCAGGGCTAGCGCCATGTTCAACTCCAGGTCACGCTCGAACAGCGGTACCTGGCCCTCGTCCATCAACGAATAGGCGATCTTCTTGACCATGCCCGGGGGCAGACCGGTATTGCCGAGCGGGTACAGGCGACCCTCGACCTTGATGTACACCGGCGCGCCAGTCGTCAGGAACATATCCGACGCGTTTTTTTCCGTCATCAGCTTCAGGAAATAGCCGATGTCCATGCATTCACACCCCTTGTTGACGGCGCGCGCCGTTGCAAGCACGCTGCCGGCTTCCGACAATGTCCGTGCGACATCCCTTCCGTACGGCGCTCCCCAATGACCGCAAGCTTCGCACAAATTCGATTGCCGCTGCTGGCCGCAGTTCTCGCTTCCGGGCTGGCCGGCTGCGCCTCCACGCCTCCGCCGACCGGAGAACTGTCCTCCGCGCAGCAGGCGGTCATGCGCGCGGCCGACGCCGACGCCGACCAATATGCGCCGCAGGACCTCAATGCCGCGCGCACCGCGCTGAGCGCGGCCCAGGCCGCGCTGTCGCAGGGCAAGGACGAGGATGCGCGGCGTTTGGCGCTGGCTGCCGCGGCCGAGGCCGACCTGGCCTACGCCCACAGCCGCGAGACCCTGACCCAGGCCGAACTCAACCAGCGCAGGACCGAGATCGCAGAATTGCGCAATCGCCTGCAGGGAGGCGACCGATGAGCGCGCGCTTTCGCGTTATGCGCCTGTCGGCGCTTGCGGCCCTGTCCGTGGCCTGCGGCCTGGCCTTCGCCGCGCCCGCCGACGACCCCGAGGTCGCCCGCTTGGCGCAGCGGGTGACCGCGATCGAGGCCCATCCCGACGCCGCCGCTTACGGCGCCTTCGAGCGCCTGCGCGCGCGCCAGGCGATCGATGCGGTCCGCCAGGCCCGCAGCCGCGACCGCCAGTGGGCCCTGCGCATCGCCGACCGCCGGGTCGAGACCGCCGAGGTCGTGACCCGCACCCAGCTTGCCCAGCGCGAGGTCGACCGCCTCGATCGCGAGCGCAGCGAGCTGCTGGTCGAAGCCAGCCGCCGCGACGCCGACCGCGCCCGCGCCGAAGCCGAGCGCCTGCGCGTGCAGGCCCAGATCCAGGCCGAGGAGGCCGAGCGCCTGCGCCAGGCCGCCGACCAGGAAGCCCTGGCGCGCCAGGAGGCCGAAGGCCTGCTCGACAACGTCGCCAACCAGCAGGCGTCCAAGCTGCGCGCCGCGCGCGAGCGCGACGCCGAGCTGGCGCGCAAGGAAGCCGAGCTGCTCGGCCAGTCCTCGACCCCGCCGAAGCCATCCAAGCCCAAGCCGAAGAAGAAGTAAGCCGTCCGGGTTTAGGCCTGGCCCAGCCAGGCCTGATTCGGCCCAATGCGAGACCGGGTCGGCGGCTTGAAGCCGTGTCCTCGCCGTCGCGCCGCAGGCGCCTGCTGTCGGGCCGCGCCTTGCCGTATCGGGCGGCTGCGCTTCCGACGAACGGCGTGGGCCCAGAGCCGATTTTTGTGAGCGCCCGGGGCGCCGCTGTTCATGTTTTCGGGTTTCGCTGTAAATATTCGATAAAACAATGAGTTGGTTCTGCGTTGGGCGCTCGTGGCCGCGGCTGTCCCGGCCCTGAAAACGGTTGCAGAGCGCCCTTGCCGGATCCCAGGCACAGGAGTAGGGTCAAATACCCAAGCGGTTCTCCGACCGCTTGGCGAAGAGCCAGGCCGATGACCGATACGCCCTTTCCGCAGGACCCCGCCGCCGCACATCTGCATGCGGCCGGGTTGCGTGAAGTGGACGCCGCACCGCGCCTGATGATCCTCACGGTCCCCCGCAACGCCCTGGTCTGACGGCCGGGGCGTTTGCATTCGTGCTGAAGGAGGCTTTCATGTTCGAAGAACAACCGCAGCCTGAAATCGACGCGCTCATCAAGAGCAATCCGGAATTCAAACAGCTCTACCAGCGCCACAAGGACCTCGACAAAAAGGTCATGGACGCCGAGCTCGGCGTATTGCCGATCGACGACACCACCCTGGGGCAGATGAAGCGCGAGAAGCTGGCTGCAAAGGACCGCTTGATCCAGTTGTACGACCAACAGCATTGATCCAGGCGGCATCGGCGCTACGACGCCGGTGCGGCGCCCGTCGGGAAGGAGTTTCCCGGCGTTGATCGTATGGACCCCGGCCCGCCTGCGGCCGACGGCTCCAGGTTTAGCGCGGGCGGTGGCGGCCATCCTCGTCGGTCGCCACCGCTCGCGGCTACCGAATCTCTCGGTGCCCAATCTCTCAGTGCCGAATCTCTCAGTGCCGAATCTCTCATGCAGCAGGATCGAGGCGCTTCGCCGGCCGCGAAACGTGGTCTGCGTCGCCGCCTCGCGCCCTCGCGCGATGCGAACGCGCCCGTAGCGCAGCGCAGTCCGCCGAGGCCTCGCTAGAATGGCCGGGTCCGCCGCATGGTCGCGGCCTACAGGATTCGCATGGCCACTCATTCCTCCGTACTCGAACTCATCGGCCAGACCCCGATCGTCAAAGCCCAGCGCCTCGACACCGGCGTCTGCGAGCTGTACCTCAAGCTCGAATCGCAGAACCCCGGCGGTTCGATCAAGGACCGCATCGGCCTGTCGATGATCGAAGCGGCCGAGAAGGCCGGCAAGATCAAGCCCGGCGACACCCTGGTGGAAGGCACCGCCGGCAACACCGGCATCGGCCTGGCCCTGGTCGCCCAGCAGAAGGGCTACAAGCTGCTGCTGGTGGTGCCCGACAAGATGAGCCGCGAAAAGATCTTCAACCTCAAGGCGATGGGCGCGCAGGTCGTGCTGACCCGTTCGGACGTGGCCAAGGGCCACCCGGACTACTATCAGGACCTCGCCGAGCGCATCGCCAGCGAGACCCCGGGCGCCTATTTCATCAACCAGTTCGGCAACCCCGACAACCCGGCCGCGCACGAGTTCGGCACCGGCCCGGAGATCCTCGAACAAATGGGCGGCGACCTCGACGCCATCGTCTTCGGCTGCGGCAGCTCCGGCACCATGACCGGCCTGTCGCGCGCCTTCGCCAAGCTCTCGCCCAAGACCGAACTGGTCCTGGCCGACCCGGTCGGCTCGATCCTCGAGGAATACATCAACCGCGGCACCCTCTCGGACAAGTCGGCCAGTTGGATGGTCGAGGGCATCGGCGAGGACTTCCTGCCGCCGATCTCCGACTTCACCCGGGTCAAGAAGGCCTATGCGATCAGCGACAAGGAAAGCTTCCTGACCGCGCGTTCGCTGCTCGAGAAGGAGGGCATCCTCGGCGGTTCCTCGACCGGCACCCTGCTGGCGGCGGCGCTGAAGTACTGCCAGGAACAGACCGAGCCCAAGAAGGTGCTGGTGTTCGTCTGCGACACCGGCAACAAGTACCTGTCGAAGATGTACAACGACTACTGGATGCTCGACAACGGCTTCATCCAGCGCGAACAGCACGGCGACCTGCGCGACCTGATCCTGCGCCCGTACTCGCAGCGCGACACGGTGGTGGTCGGGCCGGGCGACCTGCTGGTCACCGCCTACCAGCGCATGAAGCTGTACGACGTCTCGCAGCTGCCGGTCATGGACGGCGAGCACATCGTCGGGATAGTCGATGAGAGCGACGTCTTGTTGCACGTGTACGGCGACGAGTCGCGGTTCCGCGACCCGGTCTCGACCGCCATGGTCAGCAAACTCGACAAGATCCCGGTCGGCCAGCCGATCGAATCGCTGCTGCCGGTGTTCGACCGCGGCCATGTCGCCATCGTCGTCGACGGCGAGCGCTTCCTGGGCCTGATCACCCGCATCGACCTGCTCAACTTCCTGCGCCGCCGCGTGCAGTAAGCGCCGCGGGGCCTCCGCCGCGCGCCGGGCGGAGGCCACGTCGGCTTCAGGGGTAGGAGCGGCGCGAGCCGCGACTCGTAGCCGCCTGCGAAGCACGAATCCAGGGCGGCCTGCTCGACCTCCCGTGGCCTGCTGCGCTCCTGCCCGGAAGCGTTACCTCCGCCTCCGCGGCCACGCCGACCCGCATTCAGCTTGTGTCCGGCCGTCCAAGCCAAGCCTCCGGACCGCCCTCGGTCATCGGCATACCCCGCCTGCATCCGACCTGAAGTGAGGCGGCGTCGCGGCGGCCGGCTGCGATGACAATGTTAGAATTCCCGGTTGCGCCAATGAGCGGAATCGGAAGCATTCAATGAGCCAACAGCAGCCGGAAGACGGGGCCCGCAAGCTCGGCCTGGGTACCCTCGCGATCCACGCCGGTCAGTCGCCCGACCCGAGCACGGGCGCGGTGATGCCGCCGATCTATGCGACCTCGACCTATGCCCAGAGCAGCCCCGGCCAGCACCAGGGCTTCGAGTACTCGCGCAGCCACAACCCGACCCGCTTCGCCTATGAGCGCTGCATCGCCGGCCTCGAAGGCGGCAGCCATGGCTATGCGTTCGCTTCAGGCCTGGCCGCGACCTCGACCATCCTCGAACTGTTCGATGCCGGCAGCCACGTCATCGCCATGGACGATGTATACGGCGGCACCTACCGTCTGTTCGAACGCGTCCGCCGCCGCTCCGCCGGCCTGGACTTCAGCTGGGTCGACCTCAGCGACGTCGCCGCGTTCGAAGCCGCGATCCGTCCCGAGACCAAGCTGGTCTGGATCGAGACCCCGACCAACCCGCTGCTGAAGCTGGTCGACATCGCCGCCGTCGCCGCGATCGCGCGCAAGCGCGGGCTGGTGGTGGTAGTCGACAACACCTTCTCCTCGCCGATCCTGCAGCGCCCGCTCGAACTCGGCGCGCACATCGTCATGCACTCGGCGACCAAGTACCTCAACGGCCACTCCGACATCGTCGGCGGCATCGCCGTGGTCGGCGACGACGCCGACCTCGCCGAGCGCATGACCTTCCTGCAGAACGCGGTCGGCGCCGTGCAGGGGCCGTTCGACAGCTTCCTTGCCCTGCGCGGCCTGAAGACGCTGCACCTGCGCATGAAGGCCCACTGCGAGAACGCCCAGGCGCTGGCCGAATGGCTCGAGACTCACCCGGCGGTCGAGAAGGTGATCTACCCGGGCCTCAAGTCGCACCCGCAGCACGCGCTCGCCAAGCAGCAGATGCACGGTTTCGGCGGCATGGTCAGCATCTACGTCAAGGGCGGCCTCGACGGCGCGCGCCGGATGATGGAGCGCTGCGAACTGTTCACCATCGCCGAATCGCTCGGCGGCGTGGAAAGCCTGGTCAACCACCCGGCCGTGATGACCCACGCCTCGATTCCGCCGGACCGCCGCGCCGCGCTGGGCATCACCGACAACCTGGTGCGCCTGAGCGTGGGCGTGGAGGACGTCGAAGACCTGCGCAATGCGCTGGCTGGAGCCTTGCAGTGACGACAAGCGCGCGCCGTGCGACAGGCGGGATCGCCTGGTATGCATTCGGGGCGTTCTTGCTGCTTTTCAGGGAACGCTCCCTGTTCGCGCGTCTCGTTTCGCGCGACGTGGGTTCGCGTTACAAAGGTTCGGTATTCGGCATCCTTTGGTCGCTGCTGAATCCGCTCGCATTGCTGTGCGTTTTCGGTTTCGTCTTCGGGGTCGTCTTTCAAGCGCGATGGGGCGTGGCCGGCGACACCAAAAGTTTTGCCCTGGTGCTGTTTTCCGGCCTGGTGCTGTTCCTGTTTGCGTCCGAGTGCATCAATCGGGCGCCGATGCTCATTCTGCAGAACAGTAATTATGTGAAAAAGGTGGTCTTCCCGCTCGAGTTGTTGCCGCCCGTGGTGGTCGGCGGCGCGGCGGTGAATCTGTGCATCTCGCTAGCCATCTTGCTCGTGGGACAGTTGGTGCTGGAGGGGGCGGTCCCGTTGAGCTGGATCAGCGTGCCCATTATCGTCCTGCCCTTGGCGGTCATGATGGCTGCGTGCGTGTTCTTGCTCTCTTCGCTCGGCGTGTTCTTGCGCGATCTCGGCCAGATAACCGGCCTGGTCACGATCGCCATGATGTATCTGAGCCCTGTGCTGTTTCCGATCGAATCAGTGCCCGAGCGGTACAGAGGCTTGTTGCAGCTCAATCCCCTGACCGTCCCGGTCGCGCAGTTGCGCGCCGCGACTCTCTATGGGCAGTGGCCGGATTGGGCCTGGCTCGGGCTCTACGCCTTGGCGGCTTATGTCCTGTTGGTGTTGAGCTTCGCCTGGTTCTGGCGCAGTAAGAACGGTTTTGCCGATGTCATCTGAAATCGCGATCGATGTAGTGGGGCTGCACAAGAGCTATCTGATTTTCGATAGCCCGGTGCATCGCTTATGGCAGATGCTGTTGCGCGGCAAGAAGCATTTCTTCCGCGAGCATCATGTCCTCAAGGGGATCTCGTTCCAGGTCAGGCGCGGCGAAACCGTCGGTCTGATCGGCCGCAACGGCTCGGGAAAGTCGACGTTGCTGCAGATCATTTGCGGCACGCTCGAGGCCAGCGATGGAGAGCACCGGGTCAACGGCCGGGTCGCGGCGCTGTTGGAGCTCGGCGCGGGTTTCAACCCCGAATATACCGGGGCGGAAAACGTCCGTATGAGCGCGCAGATCCTCGGGTTGAGCAACGACGAGGTGGATGCGCGCTTCGAGAGCATTTTGCGATTCGCCGACATAGGCGATTACGTCGACCAGCCCGTCAAAACCTATTCCAGCGGCATGTTCATGCGTCTGGCGTTCGCCGTCATCGCCCATGTCGACGCGGACGTCCTCATCATCGACGAGGCCTTGGCGGTGGGCGATGCCTACTTCGTGCAGAAATGCATGAGGTTCCTGCACACCTTCAGCTCATCCGGCGGCACGTTGCTGTTCGTAAGCCACGACAGCTCGACGATCACTTCGCTGTGCGATCGGGCTATCTGGCTGCAGGACGGAAAAGTCCGCATGGACGATGCTCCCAAGCAGGTGACCCAGGCGTATCTGGCGGACCTGTATCGGCAAGAGCAGGGCGACGACGAAGTGGCCCAGCAGATCCAGGAGCAAGGCAAGGCCTTGCTGCAGCATTTAGCCGACGACGATTACGCGGACGCCAGGCGCGATCTGGTCCTGAATTCGAATTTGCGCAACGACCTTGAAGTCAGCCGTTTCGACGAGACGGGCGATGTCTTCGGAAAGGGCGGGGCCCGTATCCTGGATACGCGCTTGCTCGACGAGCACGGCGCCCGACTGCAGTGGGCCGTGGGCGGGGAGCCGGTTTCGCTAGTGGTGACGCTGCACTGCTCCGAGGCGATCTCCGGCCTGATCGTCGGCTTCCTGGTGCGCAATCGCCAGGGCTTGTCGCTGTTCGGCGAGAACACGTATCTGTCGTATCTGGACCAGAAGCCCGAGTGCGGCGCGGACGAGACGTGGTTCGCGCGTTTCGATTTCCGTATGCCCATATTGCCGGCAGGCGAATATGCGGTGTCGGTTGCGGTGTCCGATGGCACTCAACGGGACCACGTCGTGCACCATTGGGTTCACGATGCGATCATCATCAGCAGCCATTCTTCGGCCGTGAGCACGGGAATGATCGGTATTCCGATGAAATCGATCGCTCTCGGAAAAATCGGCTGAGCGTCGACCGTATCGCGCACCGGCCCATGCGATGGGCCGGTGCGAGTTGCGATTACTGGCCGAATAAGCGCTTGAGCTTGTTGGCGAAGCGCCAGGATTTGGAAGCCTGCAGCCGCGCTTGGTAATTCTCGAGCTCGGCCGGCCCCATCGCCCAAAGCATGGGCGACACCTGCTTGCGGCCCATCAGCGTGGCCACCGCGCGCACCGGCCACCCGAGTGCCCAGGTGCGGCTGTTCATGGTCGCGTGAATCTGTTCGCGTAATGCGTCCGCGTAACGCTGTTCTTCGAGCAGCGGGTCCGGAAGCGGGCCATGCTGCCCGCGATGGACGCGGTTCCAATCCTGCACCAACTGCCTGATCCGGGTCGCGCTGCCGGGCGCCAGCAATAACGGCATGGCGTCGAACTTGCGCCAGATGGCGTGATGGTTGGACTGCCATTCTTCGGCCGAGTGCAGGGTGTAGGAGGACTCGGCCTGCTTCCAAAGACGATAGATCGAGGTGATCTCGCCGCCGCTGCCCACGTCGCAAACGTTGGCCGTGCGCATCATGAAATCCCAGTCTTCGGTCGTGGTCAGCGACTCGTCGAAAGTGATGCCGAGGTCGTGGAAGGCCGAGTGCGGAAACGCGATTGAAACCGGCGGCGTGTTGTTCTCGACCAAATGCTGGAGGAAATCGAACTCCTTCGGGTAGCGCGAGTCCATGCCGCCCACGGCCCGTACCGACGGGCTGCCGTAGTTCGTGCGTACCGGTTGCCAGGATTGCGCAACGGTTCTGCTGCGGAGCACTCGTCCGGGAGTCCGGTTGGCCAGCTTTCTGAACTCTTCGACCCAGTGCCCCATGACGATGTCGTCGTCGTCGAGGATGGCGATGTACTGGCCCTTGGCTTCGGAGAAGCCGACATTGAGCGGCCGCGTACGAGTGCCGTCGTCCACCTTGACGAGGCGGATGCGGTTTCGGATCGTGGCGTTGGTGTCCTCGATCACGCGCTCGACCGCCGTCACGCTTTCCGGAGGAAGCTTGTGGCCGATGATCAGGACTTCGAAGTCCTGATCGGTCTGCGCGGAGAGGCAAAGGAAGACGTCGCGCAACGTATCCAGCCGCTTGCCCTGGGTGCGCGTGATTACGCTCAGGAAGGGACGCTCGGCGTCGCCGTGGTCGTCGGTGTAGATCACCGCGTCGCGGCCGTGTCCGGGCAGGTACAGGCCAACGAACTGATTGGTGGTCGCGGTGGCGTCGACGCCGTCGCGAACGTGGGACATGACCCGCTGCAGCAACGCTCCGGTCGCCAAGGCCGGATGATAGCTAGGGAAGTACTGGTCGCTTTGGCTGAGTTTGACGTCCTTCGACTCGACCAAGTGCCAGCCCGATGTCTGCATCATCGTCTGCAGGCTGGCCTGGGTGAAGCCGCGAAGATGGGTGTGATCCAACAGGCCGGTCTTGGTGTAGTCCCATCGGCCGAAGGCGAGCTTGAAGCCTACATCGCGATGGGCGACGTTCGGCACCGAAACCGCCAGCGGAGCGCAATGGGCCTCGGATATGCGGCGCAGCATGGCCACTACTTTCTCGGGCTCGGCGACATGCTCCAGCGTGTCGATGATCGACATCGACGCGACGGCTTGGTCGCCGATCACCTGCCGAAGCGTGGCTTCGGCTCGTTCGATGTCGCTCAAGTCGAGCGCATGGGTCTGGAAACCGCGTGCGCCGAGTTGGGCCAATGCCTGGGTGTCGATGTCCAGGCCGATGTACTTGCGGCCAAGGTCGTCGCGTACATGCTCGGCGATCGGTCCCAGGCTGCAACCGATGTCGAGGTGCAGGCCTTCGCGGCTGTCGCCATGACCGGTCAGCAGGCTGATGACATGCCCGTAGACGTTATCGTGGAAATAGGGGTTGTCGTAGGTATTCATCAGAGGCTGAACCGGTGTTCGGTGTAGTGGTCGCCGCGGAACACCGAGACGGATCGCTGCTTGTCGATGGGGGTGGGCAGACGGCCTTCCGTTCGCCGGGTCTCGAAACTGTCCGCGGCGCGCTTGAGGTGCGCCAACGGGGACTTTCCGAAGCCCTCCAGCAATCGGGCGACTATTTCCGGGCGCGAGTATTTATGCGCCATCATCAGCGCCGCTTCGGCGGAGTAGTACTGCTCGGACGAAGTCGGTTGCCACTGGCCGTTATCGCCGAGGCGCTTGTCGTGGAACACCGCGGCCGAGGGCTGGTAGATGATGCTGTAGCCGGCCAGACGGGCACGCCACGAGAAATCGACATCGTCGCAGTACAGGAAGAAGGACTCGGCATCGAAACCGTTGAGCTCGCGCAGTACCGGCAGGGGAATCAGCGCGCAGGCGGTCGTTGCCCAGCCGGTTTCGCCACTGCTCGCGTTGTACTCCTTGGGATGCTCCACCGGCAGTTGGCGGGCTTCGACCAATCCGACCTTGGCGTTCTGCAACGGCCTGGCGAGCTCTATCAGCGCATCGGGCGCGAGCATCACGTCGGGGTTCATGATCAGCACGACGTCGACCTGGCCGCCCTTTTCGATTGCCTCGACGGCGTGGGCGATCAAGGTGTTGTGACCGCGCGCCGAGCCCATGTTGCGGCCGAAATTCACGTTCTCGACGCTGCGCAGGGCCTCGGACGAGGCTGCGATCGATGCGATCGCGGCCTCATCGAGCACCGGCGCGGGCGAGCTGTCGCCGTAGACCAGCGACACCGAGCTCATGGCGCCAGCGGCAATCGCAAGATCCGCGGCGCGATTGAGGTGAGCCACGGTCTGGACGATGCGTTCGGGCTCGTTGCCGTAGAGCACCGAGTGCACGCGCACGTGGCCGATGTTATGGATCTTGGCGGTCATAGCTGCTCCAACTCTCCCTCGCGCTGATCGATCCAGGCGCACAGGCGGCGTACGCCCGTAGCGGCATCGACCTTCGGCGACCAGCCCAGCGTGCCCAGGGAAGCGCTGACGTCGCAGGCCGCATGGCGAACGTCGCCGTTGCGGTATTGAGCGGTGATGTGCGGCGGCGGCGCGCCATAGATCTCGGCGATGATGCCGGCCAGCTGTTCGATCGAGAGCGACTCGCCGGTGCCGATATCGGCCAGGATTCCGCTCTTGTCGGAAGTGGCGGCCGCTACGATCGCGTCCGCGACGTCGTCGATGAAGACGAAATCGCGCAGCATCTTGCCGTCCTCGTAAAGCGGAATGCTCTTGCCGGCCTTGGCCAGCCGGGCGAACAGCGAGACGATACCGGTATAGGGGTTGGTCAAGGACTGGCCGGGCCCGTAGACGTTCTGCAGGCGCAGGACGTTGAGGGAGGTGCCGAATGCGAGGCACCACGCCGAGAGGATGTGTTCCTGGGCCAGCTTCGTGGCTCCATAGACGCTGGTCGGATCGGGGCGGGTAGCCGCGCAGCGGAACGGCTGGCTCCGCAGTCCCTGGAAATCCCACTGTCCTTGTTCGAGCATCTGGGCCGAGCGTTGGCCGGGATAGTGCGAGTTTCCGCTGGCGTCGAGCCATTCGCCTTCGCCGTATATGGCGCGGCTGCTCGATAGCACCATGCGTGCGGGTTTGATTTCGTTGGCCGCGAGCGCGTCGAGCATTCTCGTGGTGCCAACGACGTTGACCTGCGCATGGCGAGTGGCTTCGGTCAGGGATTGTCCCGTACCGGTTTCAGCGGCCAAGTGGACGATCGTGGTCGGACGGTGCTTGGACAGCACGTCGCTCCACGTCGCGGTTTCGGTCACATCGGCGACGATGAGCTCGACCTGAGGATGAAGCGCGGCCGGCCTCGTTCCGCTCTTATGGATCTGCGGATGCAGGTTGTCGACAGCGACGACCCGATCGAACGATTTCACGAGGGCTTCGGATATGGCACAGCCGATGAATCCGGCGCCGCCTGTGACGAGACAAATTTGGGTCATGCTTACTCCGAAGTTCTGGGAACGAGTGCCGCTACGGGTTTCTTGTTTTTCAGCGCGAGCATCGGCTTCTCGATGTAGTGCCACGACAGCGCCGCGCAGGCCAGGGCGATGGGCAAGCTGACGAGCGCATTCTCGAGCGCGCTAAGCTTGTTGCCGGCCAGATGGTTGACGATTTGCTGGACCAGGAAGCCGTACAGGTATAAACCGTAGGAAAAATCGCCGTAGCGGCCGGCTTTGGAAAGTACCGGGTGAGCTGCAAGGCTGAGTGAAAGCACGGATATCGGTAGTACCGCGTACAGGACGATCTCGCCGGCCCAGGCCGAGCTGGGTGGAACCAAGGCGACCACGCCGATCAGGAACAGGGCCAGACTGGGCTCGAGGTATTTCTCGAGTTTGGCCTGGGCGATGAAGGCGCCGATCATGAAGTAGGGGGCCACATCGAGCGCGCTGATCAGGTCGCTACCGTAGAAGACCGGATGCGCCGCGGGCGGGGCCAAACGCACGTAATAGATGCTGGCGGCGCAAAGAGCGAGCGCGAACCCGCCGAGGAGCCATTTCAGGCGCAGGCGGGCGCCGATGACGCAGACCAGCGGCAGGGTGAGATACATCGCGAATTCGACCGGCAGGCTCCACAGCGAGCCGTTCACCGCAACCGGATACGCGTTGTCCGCGAATACGCCGGGTAGGTCGTAGACCGGATACAGGAAAATGTTCTTGAGGTAGTGCAGCATCCGGCCGTTGGCGGCGTACTCGGCCAGCGGCAGCGCAGTCAGCGCCGGGCCGACGACGAAGGCGCTGAACAGGATGATCGCGATCAGCGCCGGGAAGATGCGCAGCGAGCGCTTGCGCATGTAGCGCGTCAGCACCGGCTCCAGGGTCCAACTGGTGAAGATCAGATAGCCGCTGATGACGAAGAAGATCTTCACCGCCAGCGCCTGCACCGAATTGCCGAGCAGCGCCGGGCTGGGCGTATTGGTCAGGGGATGCGCATGTCCGAAAATGACGGCCGCAGCGGCCAACAATCGCACTGCATCAAAATTGTTGACTCGCCCCATGCTTGCGTCTCGGATGCCGTTTGGATGTGAGGCGAACCCATCGAGCGTCGACTTCTCGATGGGGGCCGTTAGAGACACCGCACTGTGAAACAAGAATGCGGGAAAACTCTCACTGCGGAAAATTTGCCGTGAAGGCCGGGTGAAATGCCCGGCCAAAGCACACTGGCATGCGCAGTGAACTCAGTTCAGTTCGGCGGATAGTTGCGGAAGAAGTGTGAACAAATCCCCTACGAGGCCGATGTCGGCGATCTCGAAGATCGGCGCTTCGCCGTCCTTGTTGATCGCGACGATGGTGCCGGCGTCCTTGATGCCGGTCAGGTGCTGGATCGCGCCGCTGATGCCGACGGCGACGTAGAGCTCCGGCGAGATGATCTTGCCGGTCTGGCCGACCTGCATCTCGTTGGGCACGTAGCCGGCGTCGACCGCGGCGCGCGAAGCGCCCACGGCGGCGCCGAGCTTGTCGGCGAAGTCGTAGATGATCTTGAAGTTGTCCGCCGAACCCACGCCGCGGCCGCCGGAGACGACGCGCTTGGCGCTCTGCAGGTCGGGACGGTCGGACTTGCCGGCGGCCAGGCCGACGTAGCGGGTGTGGCTCGGCAGGCTCGCCTCGACCGAGGCGGCTTCGACCGCGGCGCTGCCGCCCTTCGCCGCTTCCGGCCAGGACGCGGTACGCACGGTGGCAACCACGGTGTGGTCGGCGGGCGCTTCGACGGTGACGATGGCGTTGCCGGCGTAGATCGGACGCTTGAAGGTGTGGCTGCCTTCGACGGCCATGACGTCGGAGACCTGGGCGACGCCGAGCAGGGCGGCGACGCAGGGCATGAGGTCCTTGCCGAAGGTGGTGCTGGGGCCGAACACGTGGCTGTAGCCCTTGGCCAACGCGGCGACCTGCGGCGCGAGCACCTGCGCGATCGCGTTGGCGTTGGCGGCGTTGGCGATGGTCAGCACCTTGGCGACGCCGGCGATCTGCGCGGCTTCGGCGGCGACCGCGGCCGGGTCGGCGGCGAGCACGACGATGTCGATGGAGTCCGGCTTCAGCGCCTGCGCGGCCGACACGCACTTGGCGGTCGACGCGTTGAGCTTGCCGTTGAGATGTTCGGCGACGATCAGAACTTTGCTCATTACAGCAGCCCCTTAGCCTTGAGTGCGGCGACCAGTTCGGCCGCGTCCTTGACCATCACGCCCTTGCTGCGCTTCGGCGGCGGTGCGTAATGGGTGGTCTTAAGCGTGTCGCCGGTGTCGACGCCGAGATCGGCGAAGGCGATGGTCTCCAGCGGCTTGCTCTTGGCCTTCATGATGTCGGGCAACTTGATGAAGCGCGGCTCGTTGAGGCGCAGGTCGGTGGTGACCACCGCCGGCAGGTCGATTTCCAGCGTTTCCAGGCCGGCGTCGACTTCGCGCGTCACCGTGGCCTTGCCGCCTTCGACTTCGAGCTTGGAGGCGAAGGTCGCCTGCGGGCGGCCCCACAGCGTGGCCAGCATCTGGCCGGTCTGGTTGGCGTCGTCGTCGATGGCCTGCTTGCCGAGGATGACGATGTCCGGCTGTTCCTTCTCGATCAGCTTGAGCAGGGCGCGCGCGGCGGTCAGCGGCTGGATCGGCTGGTCCGAGACCACGTGCACGGCGCGATTGGCGCCCATGGCCAGGCCGTTGCGCAGGTGCGCCTGGGCGTCGGCCGGGGCGATCGTCGCGACCACGACCTCGGTGGCGATGCCCTTGTCGCGCAGGCGCAGGGCTTCTTCCAGGGCGATTTCGTCGAAGGGATTGGCCGACAGCTTGACGCCGTCGGTGACCACGCCGGAGCCATCCGGCTTGACCTGAATGCGGACGTTGTAGTCCACCACGCGCTTGTAGCCGACGAGGATCTTCATCGTGCGGGGATTCCTTGTGGGGTGCTGGGCCAGGAGCGGCCGAGAGCCCCCAATTCTAGCTGAGACGGCCCACGTACGCAGGTCGGGGCCAGCTCGGCCTGGCACCTGAACCCTCCACGACCTGCAGCGCCAGCGCCATCCCGTATGGTGGGATTTGCGACGTATCCGGCTGGACGCCGGGCTTTAGGGGCTTGCAGCCGTAAGGTTCGATCAGGCGCCATCGCGACGGGTGCCGATCTGAGGGCGTTGCAGGTATGAATGTGCCGCGGCACCGCAGTGCCAACCGCGACCTGGGGGCTATCGCCGAAGCTGAGTTCGAGGCGCGCCTTAGGGGGAATTCGCTGCTTTCCGGCTACGTCACCGGATCTTCGACGGTCAGAATCTGGGCGCCGCTCCAACTGGCGCCCGGGTCCAGGTGGACGGGTTTGAGTACCTGCGCCGCTTCGATGCAGACGAAGCGGCCGTACTCGCCGGCACCCAGGTCGCCCATGCCGGCGGCCAGTTCGGCCCCGGGATTCCATATCACCGTGTCGGCGAAGCCTTCGGCTTCTATGCGCAACAGATCCACGCCATCGGTGACGCGCACGGTGCCAACGGTGCCGGCGTAGATACGGTCGACTTCGCCTTCGAAGCGTACCGGCGCGTCGGCGGCCGGCTGAGGCTCGTTGCCGCGCACGCAATCCAGGAACGGCGACCGTTCGAGTCCGTGCACGAGCGTTCCGGCTACATCGGCCACACGCAGGTAGGTATGCAGCGCGGCGGTGAATTGGAAGGCGGTGCTGTCCGAATTGTGCACATTCAGGGCGATTCGCAGCCGGTTCTCGCCCGGTTCCAGCGACAACACGGCTTCAAAGCGATGCGGCCAGCGAATTCGGGTCTGTTCGCTGTCGCTCAGGCGAAACGCCAGTCGCGGCAGTTTCGAGCCGGTGGTATCCAGCACTTGCCAGTCCAACGTCCGCGCGAAGCCGTGGCGCGGTCCATCGCCGCGTTCGCCGAATTGCGGAAAGATCACCGGGACGCCGCCGCGGATCGCCTTGCCGGCACCGAAGCCCGCGCGCGGGCTCAGGTAGAGGCGTTCCTGTCCACGGCATTGCCAGGACAGGGCATGCGCACCGAACGCGGTGGCCTGGATTTCGCCTCCTCCCGGCGCCTGGAGGCGAAGGGCGTTGGGGGCGGTGCCGTTCGAGTCGGAAGCCACGAGCCTGTCCTTGGTTGGGTTGGGGCCCGTCGTCGGCGCGCCGACGGCGTGTCCCGCATGCCGTTTGGGAGGATTCTAAAGCCGTGGCCCAGCGTGCCGACTGGCCATGCAGTCACGATACATGAAGCCCCCAACTGCCCGGCCGGGCTATTCTTGCCCATCCCCAGTCTTTCGGAGCCGGGATGCTGCATCCTGTCGTATTGAGCGGCGGCAGTGGTTCGCGCCTGTGGCCATTGTCGCGCGAGAACCAGCCTAAGCAATTCCTGTCGCTGATCGGCGATCGTTCGCTGTTCCAGGAAACGGTGCTGCGCGCTTGCGCCCTGCCGCAAGCGGGTCTGCCGGTGACCGTCTGCGCCGAGGGGCATCGCTTCATGGTCGGCGAGCAATTGCAGGGGATCGGTGTGGGCAGCGGCGGCATCCTGCTCGAACCCAGCGCCCGCAACACCGCGCCGGCGATCGCGTTGGCCGCCTTGCATTTGCTCGCCCAGTACCCCGACGCAGTGATGCTGGTGCTGCCAGCCGATCACCTGATCGAGGACGAATCGGCCTTCCGGGCCGCGGTGGAGCGTGCGGCCGTGCTGGCCGAGCAGGGCTGGCTGGTCACCTTCGGTATCCAGCCGGACTATCCGGAAACCGGCTACGGCTACATCGCCCGCGGCGAGGCCCTCGGCGAGGACGGCTACCGAGTCGCCCGCTTCGTCGAGAAGCCGGCCCTGGCGACGGCGCAAACTTATCTGGCCGAGGGCACGTATTCGTGGAACTCGGGCATGTTCCTGTTTAAGGCCGAGCGCTATCTCCAGGAACTCGCGCGTTATGCGCCGCAGATCCATGCCGCCGCGACCGCGGCTCATGCGGCGGCGCAAAGCGATCTGGATTTCATCCGCGTCGGCAAGGACGAGTTCGCCGCCAGCCCCAGCGATTCGATCGACTACGCGGTCATGGAGAAGACCGATCGCGCCGCGGTGGTGCCGGTCAGTTGCGGCTGGAGCGACATCGGTTCCTGGTCGTCGCTGTGGTCGGTGGCCGAGCGCGACGAAGACGGCAACCGTTACGAAGGCGACGTGATCTCCCTGGATACGCGCGACAGCCTGGTGCGTGCCTCGGAACGGCGCCTGATCGCCACGATCGGGGTCGAGGACCTGGTCATCGTGGATACGCCCGACGCGACCCTGGTCGCGCGCAAGGACCGGGTTCAGGATGTCAAGACCATCGTCGATCGCCTTAAAAAGGCCGGGCGCCAGGAGCATCTGTTTCATCGCAAGGTCTACCGGCCTTGGGGTTATTACGATTCGATCGATGTGGGGCCGCGTTTCCAGGTCAAGCGCATCGTGGTCAAGCCGGGCGCGGCCCTGAGCCTGCAGAAGCATCGCAAGCGTGCCGAGCACTGGATCGTGGTGTCCGGCGTGGCCGAAGTGACCTGCGACGACAAGGTATTCGACTTGCACGAGAACCAGAGCACCTACATCCCGCTGGGTAGCGTCCATCGCCTGCGCAACAACGGCACCGAGCCGGTAGAGTTGATCGAGGTGCAGTCGGGCGCGTATCTGGGCGAAGACGACATCGTCCGTCTCGAGGACGTGTACGGACGTTCGTAAGCGGTCCGTCGCGTCCGCGCACGAAAAAACCGGCCGCGAGGCCGGTTTTTTCTTTATGGCCCCGTCGAGGCGAGGGCGTGCCGACGCCCGCCTGTGCGGGCGCGAGCGGCTCAATCGACCTGCATCGTCGCCAGCAGCTCGGCCAGCACTTCGGCGAAACGCTCGGCGCTGCCTTCGGCGTGAGCGAAAAACAGCGAGGGTTCGCACAACTCCAGCTCCAGCAACTGCGGCTTGCCTTCGCCGTCGCGGATCAGGTCGACGCGGGCGTACGGCAAGGGTTCTTCGAGGTCGAGCCGCGCGGTCATCGCGGTCAGCGCATGCAGGGCGACCCTGCGCTCGTCGTCGCCGGCTTCGCGCGCGGCGATGCGTTCCACCGCGCGCAGGTTCAAGGCATCCTCGCGTTGCAGCATCGCGCCTTTGCGGATGGCATGACTGAACACGCCGTTGAAATGCATCAGCGCGGTCTCGCCGTCGCGATCGACCGAGACCAGATAGGGCTGCAGCATCGCGCTGCGGCCCTCGTCGAGCAGGCGCGCGAGGTGATTGGCCGCGGCGAATTCCTGCGCGCGCGCATAACGCTGGGTGTCGCGCGAGCCGGCGCTGATCGCGGGCTTGACCACGAATTCGTCGGCGTCCGGATGGGCGGCGAGAAACTCCTGAAGGGCCGGCAGCGCATCCATGTCGGGTTCGACGAACGCGCTCGGCACCACCGGCACACCGCGCGCGGCGAGGTCGGCCAGATAATGCTTGTCGGTATTCCAGCGCACCACCGGCCAGGGATTGAGCAGGCGCGTGTGGGCGTCGACGCGTTCGCACCAGGCCAGGAATTCGTCGAGGCGCTCGGTGTAGTCCCACGGCGAGCGCAGCAATACGGCGTCGTATCGTGCCCAGGCCACGCTGGGATCGTCCCAGGCGCGGATCTCGGCGGCGATGCCGCGTGCGGTACAGGCTCGAAGCAGGGGCGACAGGTCGTCGTCCTGCCCGGCGGCGGCGATGGCGGTGACCAGGGCGAGTCGGCTCATATCGCAAGTCTAGCGTCGGCACACGATCGGGGCATTGTCGCGGTATTGCCCGAAAGTCCGCTACGTCCGGACCCGGACGCAGGCTAAACTGCGCCCATCCCGCAAAGGAGTTGTCCCATGGCCGAGGCCATCGCCGCGACGCCCACCGGCGCCGCGAAGAGCAAGCTGTACCCCAGTGCGAAACAAGCCCTGCAGGACGTGGTGGCGGACGGGCAGACCCTGGCCGTCGGCGGCTTCGGCCTGTGCGGCATTCCCGAGGCCCTGATCGGCGCGCTGCGCGACAGCGGCGTCAAGGGCATCACCGCGATCTCCAACAACGCCGGCGTCGACGGTTTCGGCCTGGGCCTGCTGCTGGAAACGCGCCAGATCAAGAAAATGATCTCGTCCTACGTCGGCGAGAACAAAGAATTCGAGCGCCAGTTCCTGTCCGGCGAACTCGAACTCGAATTCAATCCGCAGGGCACCCTGGCCGAGCGCCTGCGTGCCGGCGGCGCCGGCATCCCGGCCTTCTTCACCCGCACCGGCTACGGCACCGTGGTGGCCGACGGCAAGGAGACGCGCGAGTTCGACGGTCACCATTACGTCATGGAAACCGCACTCAAGGCCGACGTGTCGCTGGTCAAGGCGTGGAAGGCCGACAAGGCCGGCAACCTGGTGTTCCGCAAGACCGCGCGCAACTTCAACCCGGCCTGCGCGATGGCCGGCAAGGTCTGCATCGCCGAAGTCGAGGAACTGGTCGAAGTCGGCGCGATCGATCCCGATCACGTGCACCTGCCGGGTATCTACGTCGACCGGATCGTCGTCAATGCGACCCCGGAGAAGCGCATCGAGCAGCGGACGGTGCGGGCTGGGTGAGTGGGCGGGCCGTCCTGATCTTATGCGCATCCTTGCGATCGATGCGCTTAGGTTGGAGCGGTCGCTGCGGCTCGCACGCCGGTTTTCTCGAGTCGGAGCGGATCGGCGTCGCCGGTTTTCTGCTTCGTCGATTTCGGTGCGTCCAGCTAAAAGGAAAAAACTCTCGGAGCCGATCGTCGCAGACCGATTTTCTCCGTAGTCGATTCGATACATCCAGCTATACGGGAAAAGCTTCCGGAGCCTGTCGCCGTAAACCGACTTTCTCCGTCGGCACTTCAATTGCGTCCACCTATACAGGAAGAATTACCAATGTCTTGGTCCCGCGATGAAATGGCGCAGCGCGCCGCGCAGGAACTCACCGATGGCGCCTACGTCAACCTCGGCATCGGCCTGCCGACGCTGGTCGCCAACTTCATTCCCGCCGGCATGGACGTGTGGCTGCAGTCCGAGAACGGCCTGCTCGGCATCGGTCCGTTCCCGACCGAAAGCGAGATCGACGCCGACCTCATCAACGCCGGCAAGCAGACCGTGACCGCGCGCCAGGGCGCGAGCTATTTCGGCAGCCACGACAGCTTCGCGATGATCCGCGGCGGTCATATCGATCTGGCGATCCTCGGCGCGATGCAGGTCACCGACAAGGGCGACCTGGCCAACTGGATGGTGCCCGGCAAGATGGTCAAGGGCATGGGCGGCGCGATGGATCTGGTCGCCGGCGTCAAGCGCGTGGTCGTGCTGATGGAGCACAGCGCCAAGAACGGCGAGCACAAGATCCTGTCCGAATGCACGCTGCCGCTGACCGGCCTGGGCGTGGTCAATCGGATCATCACCGAGCTTGCGGTGATGGACGTCACCGAGCGCGGTCTGGTGCTGGTCGAGATCGCGCCGGGCGTGAACGAAGACGAACTGCGCAGCAAGACCGGCGTGCCTTTGCTGAGCGCCTGAATAGCGTAACTGCGGCGTCGCGAGCGCTGGCAAAAGCAAGCTCTCCGGAAAATTGAGACGTGTTTCTCAATTTATGGTGCATGTGTTTTTTGCGGCCATTGAAGTATCTGCGCCGCGGATGCAGGATGCGGCGCTGCTTTTACTTGGCTGGTCGCTATGCGCAATTTGGCTTTTCTGGGGATGCTGGTCCTGCTTGCGGTCGGCTGCACGTCATCCGACTCCGGTTCTTCCTCAGTGGCTCAAAGGCTTGCGAGCGGAGCGGCGATGTCCGCTCCGGCAATGCGTTCGGCGCCGACTCCATTCGCAGATCCGTTATCGGCGCGGCTTGCGTCGCGTCGCATCGCCGCCGCCGGATTCGCGCGCCTGCCCGATCGCGGCGACCTGGCCGCTTACCCGTCCAGGCAACCGGCCATCTCCGAAGGCGCCTATACCTGGCATCGCGTCGAACTGAGTGAACAACACGCGCTCGCCGCGACCGTCGGCGGTCATCTGCGCATCACCGCGCCCTCGGGCGAAAAACTCGACTTCCGTTACGAGCGCCATGTCGAACATCCGAGCGGCGACTGGACCTGGGTCGGGCGCATCGATCGCGGCGGCCTCGCGCAGGAGGCCATCATCACTTTCGGCGAACGCGCCGTGTTCGGCAGCATCGCCCAGCCCGGCAAGCCCGCGCTGAAGTTGACCTTGCGCGACGGCAAGTCCTGGTTGATCGAGACCGATCCGGCGAAGCTGGCGCTGCTCGAAAATTCGATCGGCCCCGATCATGCCGACGACTATCTGATACCGAGCGCGGCGGCGAACGCTTCGAGCGTCGCGCCGGCCAGCGCTTCGATCGGCGCCGCCGAGACCGCGGCCGACGGCCAGGTCCTGGTCGATGTCCTGGTCGGCTACAGCAACGGGTTCGCCAACGGTTTGGGCGGCGCGTCCCAGGCCGTCACCCGGCTCAACTATCTGGTCGAAGTCACCAATCAGGCCTACGTCAACAGCCAGATCACCGCGCGTATCCGCATGGTCCATGCCATGCAAGTCAACTATGCGGACAGTTCCGACAACGGCAGCGCACTGGAAAAATTGACCGGCACGCGCACGACGCCGGTCGATCCGGCCTTCAATGCGTTGCGTGCGGCGCGCGACCAATACGGCGCCGATCTGGTCTCGTTCGTGCGCAAGTACGACCGCACTGCGCAGGACGGTTGCGGCATCGCCTGGCTGCTCGGCGGCGGCCAGCAGCCGATCACCACCTCATCGGCGCCCAACGGCTATTCGGTCGTCAGCGACGGGCGCCAGAACGATGGCGGCACGACCTATTTCTGCCGCGACGAAACCTTCGCGCACGAGTTGGGCCACAACATGGGCGCGCAGCACGATCGCGCGACGGCCTCCTCGGGCGGCAGCCTGCAGTACGGCGCTTACGCATATTCGTTCGGCTACAAGGCCGGCGCCGGCAGCGGCAATTTCTACGACATCATGGCGTATGGCGATGCGGGCCAGACCTCCTATCGGGTCTTCTCGAATCCGCGCATCACCAGCTGCGGCGGTTTCGCGTGCGGCGTCGGCGGCCAGGCCGATACGGCGCAGACCCTCAATCAGACCATGCCGATCATCGCGACGTTCCGGGCGACCGCCGTGCCGCAGCGGGTGGTCCGCGGCGACGTCAACGGGGATGGCTGGGCCGACTTGCTGTGGCGCAATGCTTCCGCGCATCAGTTCGCGCATTGGCTGGCCGGTTCGTCCGATGCTTTGCAAGGCTTCGCGAGCGCGGCCGGCTTCGACATGGTCTCTACCTACGATGTCGGGGCCGTCGGCGACTTCAACGGCGACGGCCGCGGCGATGTGCTGTGGAAGAACGAGGCTGAGCGGTTCCTCGTACTCTGGCTCAGTTCGGGCGGTGGCTACACGCAACAAGTGGTCGGCGGGTTCGAGCCGGATATGACGCTGGTCGGAAGCGGCGACGTCAACGGCGATGGACGGCACGATCTGATTTGGCGCTCGCTCGCCGGCAGCCGCCTGCGGGTTTGGCTGATGCAGGCCAATCAGGTTGCGTCCAAATGGGACGCGCCCATGCCGTCGTGGTTCCAGATCCTGGGCGTCGGCGACTTCGATGGAGACGGCCGCTCCGATGTGGTCTATGCCGACGATGCGCAGACCAGCCTGTACTTCAGCAGGGGCAATTATTTCGCCGGTCAGAGCGTCGGCGCACGCCCCGCGGGTTGGAGCTATGTCGACAGCGCGGACATCAACGGCGACGGTCGCGACGATATGGTCTGGCTCAATCCAGGACAGAACGTGCTGAGCTATTGGGTCATGAACGGAGCGTCGATCGTCGCTAATCCCGCTGTGGCAGGGCGGGCTGGCGAAGCCTTCTTCGCCGCGCGCGACGTCAACGGAGATGGGCGCGCCGACCTGATCTGGAATGCGGCGGCGCAGCTCAAGGTCAATATCGATTTGACCGGGAGCAGTCAGCGCTACAGCAATGCTTATCCGGCCGGTTGGCAGATGCGGCGCTGAGCCCGCCCGCAAGCGCAACAGGGTTCTCGAAGGCCGCCGCAGGGCGGCCTTCGTATTTTGTTTATGTGCAACCTGGCACAGATTGAAGTCAATCCGTGACGCATGGCACCATTGGTGCACCCAGGGGGGCCGCACATGCGCAAATGGATATTGGTCGGGGCCGCTGCCCTGGCCTCGGCGTGCACGCAGACCGTGCCGCCAAGCTCGGACGCTGGCTTTTCCTATAGTGCTCGTGCGGATATGCCGATGGCGGTCGCGTCGCAGGCACAGCCGCCGATCCCCGTACCGCTGACGGCTGCCGCGGCCGAGCCGATCCGGATCGAGCCGGGGGCGAAGCCGCAGCGGCGCGGCGCCGCCACCTGGTGGCCGGTGCGCCTGGATTCGGCCCAATTGACGATCGCGGCCCGGCCGCAGGGCCGTCTGCGGCTGCGCACGCCCGACGGCGAGGTCCTGGCGTTCCGCTCCACCGGCGCGTGGACCGGCGATCTGTCCGGGGCGCGGATCTGGACCGGGCGCAGCGACGGTCGGCAGCCGGGGCGGGCGGTGGTGTCCTTCGACGGCAGCCGCATCTCCGGCAGTGTCGACCGTCCCGGCGGCACGACCCTGCACCTGGCGACCGAACGCGACGGCACCTGGCTGATCGAGCCCGACCCGCCGCGGGCCGCGGCAGCGGCCACCTCGGCGGCGCAGTCGCAGGTCGACTACCTGATGCCGCCGGCCGCGCTGCCGGCCGATCCCGGCGTTGGCTCCGAGCAGGACGAGCGCGCCGGTGCGGACATCGTGGTCGCCTACACCAAGGGCTTCCGGGCGCGTTTCGATCAGCCCGGCGGCGGTGGGGACTATGGTCTGGCCCTGCGCCTGGACACCTTGTTCGGCGGCATCAACGCGGCGCTGTCCATGGGCATTAACGCAAGGGTGCGCATCGTTCATGCGGTCCAGGTCGATTATCCCGACGACACCGACGACCTGCAGGCCCTGCGCGAGCTGACCGGTACCGACAGCGTGCCGGCGCACCCGGCCTTTGCCGAGGTGCGCCGCGCGCGCGACGCCTACGGCGGCGACATGGTCTACCTGGTGCGCAAGTACGACGGCCCGCAGGGCGGCCGTTGCGGCGCGTCCTGGATGATCGGCGGCGGGCTGACGCCGTACGCGCGTGCGTCCTCGGGGCTGGGCTATGCGGTGTTCGACTGGGACCTGGGCCGCTACTTCTGTACCGAATACAGCGCCGCGCACCAGTTCGGCCATGCCCTGGGGCTGCAGCACGATCGTGCCAGCGCCAGCCCGAACGGCACGTTGGAATACGGCGCTTTCCCGTACGCCTTCGGCTACGTTTCCGGGCCGGCGACCGATCCGAACGCGATCCGCACGGTCATGGCGTATCCGGTCGAAACGCCCCAGCATCGAAGCATGCTTTCGACGCCCGAGCGTAAATGCTACGGGCAGGTGTGCGGCGTGCAGGACCAGGCCGACAACCGCCGCGCGGCGCGGCAAACCTTTCCTGTGCTGAGCAGCTTCCGTCCCAAGCGCGTGCCGGGCGGCAGCGTGGTCGGCGATTTCGACATGAGCGGCGGCGCCGAACTGTACTGGCGCAATCTGGCCAGCCAGGAATTCGCCATCTGGCCGTACGCCGAACCCAGAGCCGGCCGCGGATTCTTCATGGTCGCGCCCTACGACGTGGCCGCCGTGGCCGACTTCACCGGCGACGGCCGCAGCGATGTGCTGTGGAAGAGCGATCCGGATCATTACCTGGTGCTGTGGGCGGCCCAGGGCGATGGGTACGAGCAGCGCGCGATCGGCGGCTTCGAGCCGGGCATGAGCTTCGTCGGCGTCGGCGACTTCGACGGCGACGAGCGTTACGACATCGCTTGGCGCAGCCATGCCACCGGCGAGCTCAAACTGTGGCTGATGCGCGGCGAGCAGATCGCATCCACGCGCAACGCGACGATGCCCGGCTGGTACGAGATCCTCGGCATCGGCGATTTCGCCGGCGACGGCCGCAGCGATATCGTTTATGCCGATTCGGCGAGCGTGAACCTGTACATGAACGACGGCGTCTCGTTCTCGGGCGCCAGAGTGGCCGGTCGGCCCGGGGGCTGGACGTATGCCGGCAGCGGCGATCTGGACTCCGACGGTCGCGACGACATGTCCTGGATCAATCCGGCGCTGGGCACGCTGAGCTATTGGCGCCTCGACGGAGCGCGCATCGTCGGCAATCCCAGCCTGCGCACCGAATCCTACGAACGTCTGGCCGGGATGCGCCACCTCTTCGGTCGCTCCGGGATGGAGTTGCTTTGGGACGATGCGGCCGAGGACGCGCCCTCGGGGCCGCGTTACCTGCGCATGCATTCGCCGGTCAACGACGACTCGCGCTACGCGAGTTATCCGCGCGGCTGGGAAATCAGATAAGCGCCGCGCCGACCGTCGCCGGTCGCGCCAACCGACACCTTGGGGGAAAGCAAATGAAACAGTGGATGTGGGCGTCCGTGGTCTTGCTGGCAGCGTGCCAGCCCCCGCAGGCTCAGCGCGCAGGGCAGGAGCGCGAAGGCGAGCGCGCAGGCAGGACCGCGGTAGCGACCGTGCCGGCCGCGTCGCGGGCCGTACCGGAAGGGCAGTTGTGGGCCTACGACCGCAGCGTTGCCCCGCGCCGGGTCGGGGCCATGCAGTGGCATGCGGTGACGCTGAGCCGACGCCATGCGCTGGCTGCCGCGCAGACCCAAGGACGGCTGAGCGTGCCGACGCCGGACGGGCGCAGCCTGCCGTTCCGCTTCGAGCATCAGCGCAGCGACGGCGATCATTGGAGCTGGATCGGGCACGCCGAAAGCGGTCCGGCGGATGCGCGCGCGCTGTTGGTGTTCGGCCCCTACGGCGCGACAGGCACCGTCGCGGAAGCGGACGGCTCGGCATGGCAACTGGCCACGTTCGAGGGGCGCACTTGGGTCGGGCGCGCGCAGGCCCTCGGCCCCGCAGCAACGCTCGCGGACGCGGTCAGCTTCGAAACCGACTATTTGATGCCGCCGGTCGACCGGCCGGCCGATACAGCGGCCGGCGGGCCCGCGGACCAACAGGCCATCGTCGATCTGGTGATCGGCTACACCCCGGGCTACGCGAGCGTGTTCGAGGACCGCGCCCGCGCGGAATCGGACCTGTACAACCTGCAGGCCACGATCAACAACGCCTTGTACGTCAGCACGATCAACGCCCGCGTGCGCATCGTGCACGCGATGCAGGTCGAGTATCCGGACAGCAACGCCAATTTCCAGGTCCTGCGCGAAATGACCGGCGCCGACGGCGTGGCCGTGGCGCCGGCGTTCTCGGCGCTGCGCCAGGCGCGCGACACTTACGGCGGCGACCTGGTTCTGCTGGTGCGCAACCAGGGCCTGCAGACCGATCGGGCCTGCGGCGCGTCGTGGCTGATCGGCGGCAACCTGAAAGGCATCGACGCTTCCGATGCCGGCCTGGGCTATCTGGTGTGGAACTACACCGGCGCGCAGTCGATGCCTTACTGCCACCCGTTCGCCGCACCGCACGTGATCGGGCACAGCTTCGGCCTGCAGCACGACCGCGCCAGCGCGAGCCCGCGCGGGGTGTTGGAATACGGTGCGACGCCGTACGCGTTCGGCTACGTCCATGGCAACCCGGGTTACGGCCAGACCCGCACCGCGATGGCGTATCCGTTCCAGGTCGATGCCAGCTATTCGTATACCTACTCGACCCCGGACATCACCTGTCACCCCGCCTCGCCCTGCGTGCTCGGGGTGGCGAACGAGGCCGACAACGTGCGTACCGCGCGCCAGACCATCCCGGTCGTCGCCAGTTTCCGTCCGCGCAAGGTGCTCGGCGGTGTGGTGAGCGGCGATTTCGACGCCGGCGGCACCGGCGATGTTTACTGGCGCAATCCCGGGACGCAGGAATTCGCCTACTGGCTCGATCCTATAGCGAGTCAACGCTCTGCCGGCTTCTACATGCAGGCCGAGTACGAGGTGGCGGGCATCGGCGACTTCACCGGCGACGGCCGCAGCGACGTGCTGTGGAAGAGCGATGCCTACAAGTACCTGGTGCTGTGGGTGGCCAAGGACAACGGCTACGAGCAGCGCGGCATCGGCGGCTTTGAGCCGGGCATGAGCTTCGTCGGCATCGGCGACTTCGACGGCGACGAGAAGCAGGACCTGATGTGGCGCAGCTACGGCGCCGAGTTGCTCAAGGTCTGGACCATGAACGGCGCGCAGATCCGTTCGCAGTTCGTCGCCGCGATGCCGCAGTGGTACCAGGTGCTGAGCATCGGCGACTACAACGGCGACGGGTACAGCGACGCGATCTATGCCGATTCGAACGAGGTCAATCTGTATCTCAACAACGGCGCTGGTTTTGCCGGCCAACGGATCTCCGCACGGCCGCAAGGCTGGACCTTCCTGGGCAGCGGCGATCTCAACAACGACAGGCGCGACGACCTGATCTGGCAGAACGGCGCCCGTACCGCGGTCAGCTACTGGACCATGGACGGCGCCCGCATTCTCGGCAACCCGTCGCTGACCACCTATCCGGATCGGCGCTTCATCGCCGCGCGCCACGTCGGTGGCAATCCGTCCGCCGAGCTGATCTGGCTGGAGCCGGCCTACAACGCCGAGTCGTCGCCGAATTTGAAGATCACCGTGGTTGACGCCCCGTACTTGCCGGGCGCGACCCATAGCTTGCCGTTCCCGTCCGGCTGGGAACCGCGCTGAGACAATTTGCCGCCGTACGGCGACCAGCGCAGCCGCAATCGAGCGACAACGAAATGGAGCAAGCAATGCGCAGCAAAATCCAATTGGGTGCCGCCCTGTTGCTCGGGCTTGCGACGGGCGCCTGCACCGCGCCCAACCCGCCCGTCGCGGCGGCTCGGCCGGCAGGCGCGTCGTTGGTCGCCGCGCCTGCCGCTACGGCCGCATCGGTGCCGCCACCGGCGTACGCCGATGCGCGAAGCCGCTTGGCCGGGCTGGCCGACCGCGGCGAACTGCTGTCGTACTCGCGCGCCACGCCGGCGCGACGCGAAAGCGGATTCGTCTGGCATCGGGTCGGCGGGATCAGCCAGGCGCATGCGCGTGCCGCGACGGCCGGCGGCCGCCTGCGCCTGACCACGCCTTCCGGGCAGCTTCTGGACTACGCGTACGAGGAACAGGTCCGGCACGACAACGGCGATTGGACCTGGGTCGGCCGCGCCGCCAACGGCAACGCCGGCGAGCGCGCGACCGTCACCTTCGGCGCCGACGCAGTGTTCGGCACCTTCGCCGTGCCCGGCCAGAGCGCCTTGCGCCTGATCACGCGCGACGGCGCCGCCTGGGCAGTGGAAGCCGACCCCGCCGCGGCCCAACCCGCTGCCGCCGCCGCGGCCGCGGCCGCGCCGGACTATCTGATCCCGCCGACGGTCGCTGCGGACAAGCTTCCCGATGCGCCGGCCGCGGCCAATACCGACCCGGCGATGCGCCTGGTCGATCTGGTGGTGGGCTACACAGAGCAGGGGCCGCGTTCGGTGGTCATGACCCACCTCAACGACATGATGAGCTTCGCCAATTCGATACTGCGCAGCAGCGGCGTCAAGGCGCGTCTGCGCATGGTCAATGCCACTTACGTCGATTACTACGTCAACGACGCCAACGATCAGATCACGTTGCGGAAACTGACCGGCAGCCCGACGGTCGCGCCGGATCCGGCCTTCGCCGGTCTGCGCGCTACGCGCGAGCAGTTCGGCGGCGACCTGGCGGTGCTGGTGCGCGACATGGTCGGCGTCGCTACCCCGGGCTGCGGCGCCTCCTGGTTGCTGGGCGCCAACCTCAAGGGCATCGAGGCCGGCGACGCGGCCTACGGCTACTCGGTGGTCAAGAACGCTTCGGGTTGCTCGGACATGTATTTCCTGCACCAGATCGCCCACAACCTCGGCGCTCAGCACGACCTGGCGACCGCCAGCGCCGGCGGCAGCGTCGAGTACGGCGCCTATCCGTATTCGTTCGACTATGTGGGCGCCACGTTCCACACCGCTCTGGCGGCCTCCAGCACGACCCGGCCGATGCAGACGCTGTCCAACCCGCGCCGGTCCTGCGCTTATGCCGGGGACGAGGGCCCGCCGCCGCCCTGCGGCACGGCCGAAGCGGACAACGTACTGACCCTGCAGCAGACGATTCCGATCGTGAGCCGGTTCCGGCGCAAGCTGACGCGCGGCGGTTTCGCCCGCTACGACACCGACGGCGACGGTAATCCGGAGCTGTTCTGGCGCAACAAGGGGCAGCAGCTGTTTGCCTACTGGAGCGGCATGAGCCCGCAACAGTCCTCGCAGGCGTTCGGCATGGTCTCCGCCTACCGGGTCGCCGGCATCGGCGACTTCACCGGCGACGGTCGCGCTGACGTGTTGTGGCGCAGCGACCTGGACCGGTTCCTGGTGTTGTGGGTGGCGGTCGGCGAGGGCTTCGAGCAGCGCATCGTCGGCGGCTACGAGCCCGGGATGCACATCGTCGGAGTCGGCGATTTCAACCGCGACGAGCGTTACGACTTGCTGTGGCGCAACTACACCACCGGGCAAATGAAGGTCTGGGCGATGCGCGAGGAGCGCATCGTCGAACAGGCCGTGGCGCCGATGCCGGGCTGGATGGAGATCCTGGGTATCGGCGATTTCAACGGCGACGGCTATAGCGACGTGGTCTACGCCGACGGCGCCAACGTCAACCTGTACGTCAACGATGCGATGCGCTTCACCGGTGCCGTGGTCGCCGGGCATCCGGGGTGGACCTACGTGGCGACGGGCGATTACAACGGCGACGGCCGCGACGATATGTACTGGGCCAATCCCGCCGGCGATACGTTGAGCCGCTGGGTCATGGACGGCCCGCGCATCACCGCCAACCCGAGCCAGACATTGCGCGCCGGGCATCAGTTGGCGGGCGTGGTGCGCGGCCCGGGCCATATCGCCGAAGCCGACGTGATCTGGGACGTGCCCAAGGGCGGGACCAGCGTCGGCGAGCGCAATGTCGGCAGGAATACCCTGATCAACGGCTTCGATTTCATTGTCTACCACCAGTACCCGGTCGGCTGGGAGTTGCATCCGATGCGTTGACCGGGCTCCGGTCGGCCATGCACGAACACGCATAGAAGCACGGTAGGGATGGCGATGAACAAGTGGCTGTGGATGGCGATCCTGGCGATGTCCGGCGCAGGCTGCGTCGTGGTCGACCGGGACCGCGAAGGATCGGATGCTGCCCGCACTCCGACCGTTCCGTCGCAGACGCATGCCGCCGGGAGCCGGCCGCACCTGCGTTTTGGCGTTGCGGCCGATCGCGGCGAACTGCTGGTCTATCCCGACAAGACCGTCGCGATGCGCGAGCACGGGTTGCTCTGGCATCGCATCGGCCTCAGCCAAGCGCATGCGCGCGCCGCGGTGGCCAGTGGCCGATTGCATTTGCGCACGCCCGGCGGGCGCGCGCTGAGCGTGCGTTACGAGCGCGACGCGACCGCCGCATCGGGCGATTGGACTTGGATCGGCCGCATCGACGGCGAGGCCGCGCGCGGGCGGGTCGTGCTGACCTTCGGCGTGTCGGCGGCTTACGGATCGATTTCGGTGCCGGGCGCCGCACCGTTGGAATTGACCACGCGCGACGGCGCGGCGTGGGTGGTCGAGGCGGATCCTGCGCAGGCCGCGAGCGTCGCGGCCGGCAAAGCCGCAGCGTCGTCCGACTTCCTGGTGCCGCCCGCCCCGACGCCCGGCGCGGTGCGGTCCGGAAACGGAGCGACGATGGCGGCCGCCAGCGCCTATTCGCCGCCGTCGGCCGTGATCGACCTGGTGGTGGGAATCACCGGTCCGAACCAGGATGCGATGCTGACCAAGCTCAATCAGATGGTCGCGGTCGGCAACGACATGCTGTTCCAGAGCCTGGTCAATGCCCGGTTGCGGGTCGTGCGCACCTTGCCGGTGAACTACGCTTCCGGGCTGTCCAGCCAGGCCGTGCTGGAACGCATGAGCGGCGCGAGCGGCGTCAGCGTCGATCCTGCGTTCGACGCACTTCGCGCCGCCCGCGAAGCGCACGGCGGCGACCTGGTGGTGCTGCTGCGCGACGCCGGGAGCTCGACCGCCGATTGCGGCGCGGGTTGGCTGATAGGCGCCGGCGGACGCGGCATCAGCGCCGGCGACTCGGGCTACGGCTATTCGGTGATCAACGCCGCCTGCGCCAACACCGCCTTGATGCATCAAGTCGCGCACAACCTCGGCGCCCAGCACGATCGCGAACACGCCGGCATCGACGGTTCGGCGGTGTCCGGCGCGTACTCGTATTCGTACGGCTACCGCTACATGAGCGGCCAGTACCCGTCCGGGAGCTTCCTGGCGTACGAAGCGGACCGCTATCTGTGGGGCGGTTCGGTGTTCTCGAATCCGCGTATAGCCGCGCCTTGCGGCTGGACTTATTGCGGGCAGGCGGGTTACGCCGACAACGCGCTGACCTTGAACCGGACCACGCCGGTGGCCGGCGCGTTCCGCAACGAGACCGTGCGCGCCCCGGCCGCGCGCGACGATTACGACGTCAACGGCTATGCCGACATGTTCTGGCACAACGCGGCCGAGGCGCAGTTTTCGTACTGGCGCGGCGGCGGGACCATGTACGCTTCCGGCGCGTTCTATTCGCCGTGGCGCAAGTATCGGCCGATCGGCTTGGGCGATTTCAACACCGATTCGCGTATCGACGTGCTGTGGCGCGATCCGGACAGCGGTTCGCTGACGGTATGGACCGCTCACGAAGACGGCTTCGTGGAGGGCTTCATCAACGAAGCCGCCAGCGGGCTCGCCTTCGTCGGCACCGGCGATTTCAACGGAGACGACAATGCCGATTTGCTGTGGCGCGACCTCGCCAAAGGCGAGATCGTGGTCTGGATCATGCGCGGGCTGTCGGTGTCCGAGCGCAGGACCGCGCCGATGCCGGCTTGGTTCGAAATCCTCGGCATCGGCGATTTCCATGGGCGCGGCCTCAGCGACATCGTCTATGCCAGCGCCAGCGACCTGAATCTCTACGTCAACCTCAACGGCAACGGTTTCGCCGGCACCCGCCTCGCTGCGCGTCCGGCCGGCTGGAAGTACGTCGCCACCGCGGACATGAACGACGATGGCCGCGAGGACATGTTCTGGATGTCGCCCAACGGCGACGTGCTGAGCTATTGGCTGATGAACGGGACTGCGATCCAGGCCAATCCTAGTCTGCCGGTCGTGCCGGGCCAGAGTTTCGTGACCGCACGCAATTACAGCCCCGCGCCGGGCGCCGAATTGATCTGGAACCGCCCGCCGCGTCAGGGCGAATCCTGGCCGTCGATGGGCTACGAGTACGTCGGGGGCGGCGGCCGCCGCTACACGGATTACAGGCCGTATCCGCCGGATTGGACGATCGTCGCCCTGTTCTGATTACGACTGCGGCGCTAAGGCGGAAGACCGACAGGCCGCCCGAGGGCGGTCTGCCGGTTGCGGCGATCGCTACGCGGAGCCGTTCAGAGGTTCTGGTAATTCGGCCCCGAACCGCCTTCCGGTGTGACCCAGTTGATGATCTCGTACGGGTCCTTGATGTCGCAGGTCTTGCAGTGCACGCAGTTCGCCGAGTTGATCTGCAGGCGCTTGGCGCCGGCTTCTTCGACGATCTCGTAGACGCCGGCCGGGCAGAAGCGCGTGCAGGGGTTGCCGTATTCCTCGGCGCACTGGGTGATGCAGATGTTGGTGTCGGCGACCTTGAGGTGCACCGGCTGGTCTTCGTCGTGCTCGGTGGCGGCGAAGTACACCGAGGCGAGGCGATCGCGCGGCGCCAGGCTGCGATCCACGTAATCGCGCTTGGGCTTCTCGGCCTCGCCGAGTTTCTGCAACGACGACCAGTCGGCCTTGTTCTTCAGGGTCCACGGCGAGAGTCCGCCGGTGACGGTTTCCCAGGCGGCGTTGAGCATGCCGAACCACAGGCCGCGCTTGAACGCGGGCTTGATGTTGCGGACCTTCTTGAGTTCGGCCATCGCATCGGAGGCGCGCAGCTTGGCGTCGAAGCCTTCGCTGCTCAGCGACTGCGCCAGGTGTTCGGCGGCGAGCATGCCGGAGCGGATCGCCTGGTGGGTGCCCTTGACCTTGGGCACGTTGAGCAGGCCGGCGGTGTCGCCGATCAGCAGCGCGCCGGGCATCTCGACCTTCGGCAGCGACTGGTAACCGCCGGTGACGATGGCGCGCGCGCCGGCCGATACCAGGTTGCCGCCTTCCAGCAGCGGTTTGACCATCGGGTGGTTCTTCCATTGCTGGAAGGCCTCCCACGGTTTGTAGTCGGGGTCGCGGTAATCCAGGCCGCTGACGTAGCCGAGCGCGATGCGGCCCTTGTCGAGGTGATACAGGAAACTGCCGCCGTAGGTGTGGCTGTCGGCCGGCCAGCCGAAGCTGTGCACGATCTTGCCCGGGCTGACCCGGTCTTCCGGCACCTGCCACAGTTCCTTGATGCCAATCGAATAACCCTGCGGGTCGCTGTCGGCGTCGAGCTTGAAGCGCTTGATCAGGCGCTTGGTCAGATGGCCGCGCGCGCCTTCGGCGAACACGGTGACCTTGGCGCGGATGTCGATGCCGGCGGTGAAGCCGGACTTGTGGCTGCCGTCCTTGGCGATGCCCATGTCGCCGATGCGCACGCCGGCGACGCGGCCGTCGGGGTCGTGCAGGGTCTCGGCGGCGGCGAAGCCGGGGTAGATCTCGACGCCGAGGGCTTCGGCCTGCGGCGCCAGCCAGGCGCACATCGCGCCGAGGCTGACGATGACGTTGCCCTGGTTGTGCATGCCCGGCGGCACCGGCAGCTTGCGCCCGCCGGTCTTGCTGAGCAGCCAGAACTCGTCGTCGGTGGCCGGCACGCAGATCGGCGGCGGGTTGTCGCGCCAGTTCGGCAGCAGCGCGTCCAGCGGTCCGGTCTCGATCACCGCGCCGGACAGGATGTGCGCACCGATGGTGCTGGATTTTTCGATCACGCAGACCGACAGCTCCGGATTGAGCTGCTTGAGCCGGATCGCGAACGACAGCCCGGCCGGGCCGGCGCCGACGGTGACGACGTCGTACTCCATGACGTCGCGTTCGATTTCGATGGCTGGCGTGTCGGACGGCTGGACCGTATCGATCGGCTGTTCGCTCATGCTGGCGGGACTCTGGCGTGCGATCCGCATATTGTCGCGGGTTTGCGGCGGCAGCGCCAAATGTGACCCCGTCGGCGCCGCGCTGCGCCGGCGTTTAAAACGCTTTGCGTACTGTTGCGCACGCGTTCCCGGACGTTCGCGGCGAGGGGCGTATGGAGGCCGGGCGATGGCCGCCGGGCGGGCGCAAGATCCGGATCGCGAGGCCCGCGCGACGCGTGCTAGCGTGCCGCCATGCCCTTGCAACGCCTGCCTCTGGAAGACGCCGAACTGGCTTTCGATCCGCACTGGCTGGAGCGCGCCGCCGCCGATGCCCTGTACGCCGCCCTGGTGGAAGACATCCGCTGGGAGGTACACCGCATCCGCCTGTTCGGGCGCGAGCACGATTCGCCGCGGCTCAGCAGTTGGATCGGCGACCCCGAGGCGCACTACCGCTACTCCGGCGCCGACTTCCGTCCGTATCCCTGGCCCGCTGCGCTGGCGCCGATCCGCGAGCGGCTGATGCGCGAGCTCGGGGTCGGCTTCAACAGCGTGCTCGCCAATCGCTACCGCAATGGCCGCGATGCGATGGGCTGGCACAGCGACGACGAGCGCGAGCTCGGGCCGAGGCCGGTGATTGCGTCCTTGAGCCTCGGGGCGACGCGCCGCTTCGCGTTCAAGCATCGGCGCCGTGCGGAATTGAAGGGCGCCTTGGAACTGGGGCACGGCAGTTTGTTGGTGATGTCGGGGTCGACCCAGGCGAATTTTCGCCATGCGCTGCCGCGCACGGCGCGGCCGGTGGGCGAGCGGATCAACCTGACGTTCCGGGTAATCGGGCCGCGGGTGTGACAGGGCATTGGTTCTGTGCGGGTGACGCAGTCGGTGCGTTGGCGCGATCGCGGCTCGCGCCGCTCCTACCCAAGAGCAAGAGTCAGTCGAGTCCAGCCGAAGCGCCTTGTAGGAGCTGCGCAAGCTGCGACCGCGAATCCGCAACTACGACGCGACTGAG
>NZ_JBQEOE010000022.1:63407-87350 GCF_052045105.1 Lysobacter sp. 22409
CCGCGCCGGCCCAAGAGGTTGGATCAGCCGAAGCCCTTCCGGCCTTGCGGCCGAACGACTCCGCTACGGCCGCTGCCAGGCGCGGACGTAGTCGACCCAGGTGATCGCCGATTGGGTCGTCGCAGCGGGCGGTTTGCCGGCGTAGACGAAATGGTCGAGCAGGATCGAGGTTTCGATCTGGCTGACGTTGGCGGTGGTGCGCACCAGTTGGCCGTCGATGTAGAAGCGCGTCGCATCGGGGGCGATGTCGGCGCCGTAGACGTGATAGCCGGCGCTCGGGTCGAAGCTGGTGGTGTGGATGTAGCTGTCCAACTGCTCGATGCCGTTCTTGATCACGTACTGGTTCAAGTACAGCCGGCTTTTGTTGTCGGAGTAGTACTCGAACACATCGGTCTCGTTCCACTGCTGCGCGCCCGGTGCCTGGAAAGTCCAGAACGCGGGCCAGAAGCCGGCCGCCGCCGGTAGTTTCATGCGCGCTTCGATGAAGCCGTAACGGAAGTTGTAGCGTTTGTGCGAGGACAGCAGGCACGAGGTCCAGTCGTAGCTGCGGCCCGAAGGCGAGCGCACGCTCTCGCGCTTGGCGAGCATCGACAGCACGCCGTTGCTCACCGAGCAGTTCTTGCCCTGGTTCCATTCCAATTGCTGATTGCCGGGGTTGCCGTGGCCGTGGTCGGCTTCGGCGGAAGAGTCGTCGGCCCAACGATTCCAATCGACGACGCTGCCGTCGAATTCGTCGCCGAAGCGATACACCCAGTTCGTGC
Source organism: Lysobacter sp. 22409 (assembly GCF_052045105.1). NCBI lineage: Bacteria > Pseudomonadati > Pseudomonadota > Gammaproteobacteria > Lysobacterales > Lysobacteraceae > Lysobacter > Lysobacter sp. 22409. The sequence continues at coordinate 64,169 of NZ_JBQEOE010000022.1, forward strand.
CGGCGCCGAGCGGACGCGTCGCGGTGGGGTCGGTGACCGGCGCCGCGGTTACGCTGAAACTGCGTTGCGGCGCCAGATCGGTCCAGCGCCCGTTGGCGTAGTAGGAAACCCAGTAACGATATTGGCCGGCCGGGAAGCGGCCGCTGCCGGTGAGCTCGCGCACGCTCGTGCCGACCGTATAGCCGCTCTGGTGGCCGAGGTCGTAGTTGCGGTCGGCGGCGTCGCGCACCGCGAACACGATCTGTTCGTAGGTAACCGGGGCCGGGTTGGCCAGGCGCGCGCCGAACAGGACGTTGGTAGTGGTGTCGGGTGCCTGCAGGTCGCGGCCGAGCGCGCGCAGCGGCGTCGCGCCGATGGTTTCGTAGTCGATCGTGCCGGGCGGGGTTGCCTGCGCGAGGCCGATGCAGGCGATCAGTTCCAGGGCCATCGCGAGCGCGAGCAGGCTGCGTCGCGCACTGGCGCGACGGCGTTGCGAGAACGGTGCGGTCATGCCTATCCCCGATGCACGCCACGATGGCGCCAGGGCAGTCTAGGCAGCGGCTTCAGGACGGCTTGTGTCGCCGGTCACCGCGTACATTCTTGCGCAAAGCCTTCACGCGGCTTTCGCGAGGCGCGGACACCGCGGCGGGGCGATGAGGGATGCGGGCCTTGCGGCCGCAGCTCGATCAGCGCTTGTGGCTCTTATCGTGCGCGTCGCCCGAGGTCAGCGTCCAGCCGGCGATCTCGCCGGTGATCGTTTCCAGCGAGCGCTCGAAGGCGTCGACCACGTCGGGCACCGCGGTGGTCGCGGCCGGTTGAGCCTGCAGGAAGGTGTGCGAGGCGACGACCTTCTGGTCGGGGTTGTGCATCAGCTTGGCGTTGATCTCGATGGTCGCCGACGGCACCGCTGCGCCCTGGCCGTAGTCGGACTCGAAGCGACGCATGTCGAGCACCAGCTTGTAGTCGCCGCCGATGCCGCTGCCCTGGCGCGCGACCGCGGCGATCTTGCCGGAGTCCTCGAGCGTACGCAGCAGGGCGTCCTCGATCATGCTGCTCGGCAGCTTGGCCCAGGCTGCGCCCTTGTAGACCTCGATCTCGTTGCCGGTCGGGCGCACGGCGATGCGCAGGCTATCGATCATGCGCGCGGCGTTGGGCGCGCTCAACGACAGCTGCCAGTTCGCGTTCGGCCACGACGGATCGGCCTGCACGCGCGGATCGGGCGCGTACTGGGTGGTCGGCTTCTTCGGCTTTTCGCCAAGGATCGACGAGCAACCGGCCAAGGCCAATACGGCCGCACCGGCGAAGAGCCAACCGAAGCGACGTACGAAAGCGGAGCTGCCGGAGGATGCATCGAATCGGGGAGTCTGAGTCATGATCGTCTTCGCAACATGGTTCGAACGTTCGCCGGCTTGGTCTGCCGACCGCTGTATCGATGGCCTCGCCATACGCCTCATTCGGGCTCGAATTCCTTGGTCGCATCGCGGCCCAGCAGGTAGCGGGTCGGGTTGTTGTCGAGGCGGTCGCTGATCCGGCGCAGGTCGCGCACCAGCGAGCGCAGTTCGCTCAGGGTCGGGCCGAGCTGGGCCAGGCCGTCGTTGGCGAAGCTGCTGATCGCGGCGCGGTTGTCGGTGAGGATGCCGTTGGCGCCGGTCGCGGCCGAATCGAGCTTGGTCAGGGTGCTGTCGAGCTTGGCGATCAGGCCCGGCAGCTTGTCGACCAGCTCGCGGTCGACGCTCTCGACCGCGCGATTGGTGGTGTTGAGGGTCACGGCGAGCTGCTCGCTGGACTTGCGCGCATTGGTGATCAGCGCACGCAGGTCTTCGCGCTGGCCGGCGATGGAACCGGTCAAGGATTCGATGTTGGCCAGCGTGTTCGACACGTGCTTGACGTTCTCGTCGCTGAGCACCTGGTCCATGCGCGCGACCAGGCGGTTGGCGGTGTCGGCGATGTTCTGCAGCGCCGAGGCCTCGGTCTGGATCACCGGGATGTCGCTGCTGCGCTCGGCGTCGGCCAGCGCCGGGCTGTTCGGGCTGCCGCCGGTGAGCTGGATGATCGGGCTGCCGGTGATGCCGGTCATCGACAGCTTGGCGCGGGTGTCGGTCTTGATCGGCGCGTCGGCCTGCAGGCGCAGCTTGGCGATGACCCGGCGCGGGTCGTCCGGCGCCAGGCTCAGCTGTTGCACGGTACCGACCGAGATGCCGTTGTACTGCACGGTGCTGCCTTCCGACAGGCCGGTGACCGGCTCGTTGAAGATCACCGCGTACTCGCGCCAGCTCTTCTCCGAGGAGTACTTGGCCGCCCACAGGGCGAACAACAGCAGGAACAGCGTCACGACGATCGTGAACGCACCGATGAGGACGTAATTGGCCTTGGTTTCCATCAGGCACCTTTGAACGACGGGGCGTTGCCGTGTTTCATGGCCGGCATCATGCCAGCATGGGATAGGTAAACGCGGTGAAATGAATGAGGTTGAGGCCGAAGTGGGCGAGTACGGCGCCAAACAGGCCGCCCTTGCGATAGGCCCAACCGTAGGCCAGGCCGGCCAGGCTCGCCAGCAGCACCCAACGCCAGCCGCCGCCGGCGTGGACCAGGCCGAAGGCCAATGCCGACAGCATCGTGGCGTAGGTCGCGCCGTGCCGCAGCTCGCGCCAGCGCCGCTGCAAGGCCTCTTGCAGATAGCCGCGGAACATCGCTTCTTCTGCCAGCGCGACCAGCAGCAGATTGTTGAGCGCCCACACGGCGCCGAACGCCGGCCACTTCGGTGCCCAGGCGATCGCGCCCAGGGCCAGCGCCAGGCCGAGGCACAGCAGTGCGGCCAGCGCCGCGCCGATCAGGCCGGCCGACAGCGAGGCCGCGAGCGGTTGCTCGCCTTCGCCGAAGCGTTTCAGCAACGGCCAACACAGCAGCAACCAGAACCCGGCCAGGGGCTTGTCGAAATTGAAGTACAACGACATCGGCGCCGCGTCGGGCGTCAGACGCAGATCGGTCAGCAGCTGCGGGTTGTGGAAGCCCGGCATCAGGTGCAGGCCCAGGGCGAAGGCGACCAGCACGAACAGCACATGCCCGGTAATGCGCCAGGCCTTGCTGCGGGCCGGCAGCGCCAGCCAGGCGGCGAGGCCGAGCAGGGCGAAGGACACCAAGGCGATGGGATCGAGCAACCCGCGCAGCAGCGCGCCGGCCACGACCGCGCCGAGCAGGAGCAGGCTCGCCGCGCGCGCCTTCGGCCACCACAGCAAGGCCGCGGCCGCGCACAGCAGTCCCCACAGCGACACGCTCCACAGCGCGTCGGCCGGCAGTCCCCAGGCGGTCATGGCGGCGGCGCATCCGCGAGGTTCTGGTCGCGCGCGACCTGCGCGGCGCGCGCGCGGGGGCCATGGAAATATTCCTGCACCCAGGGGTGCTCGAGCTTTTCGACTTCGGCGATCGGCGCGCAGGCGATGACTTTCTTGTCGGCGAGCACGGCGATGCGGTCGCAGATCGCGTACAGGGTGTCTAGGTCGTGGGTGATCAGGAACACGGTCAGGCCGAGCGCCTGTTGCAGGGTGCGGATCAGGCGGTCGAACGCGGCCGCGCCGATCGGGTCGAGGCCGGCGGTGGGCTCGTCGAGAAACAGCAACGGCGGATCCAGCGCCAGCGCGCGCGCCAGGCCGGCGCGCTTGCGCATGCCGCCCGACAGCTGCGAGGGCAGCTTGTTGATCGCATCGGCCGGCAGGCCGGCCAGCTTGACCTTGAGCAGCGACAGTTCGTAGCGCAGCGAATCGGGCAGGTCGCTGTGGTACTCCTTCAGCGGCACCTGCACGTTTTCGCCGACGGTCAGCGACGAGAACAGGGCGCCGTCCTGGAACAGCACGCCGGTGTTGCGCTCGATCTCGCGGCGCAGGCGCGGGTCGGGATTGCGCGCATCGATGCCCAGCACTTCGATCTCGCCGGCATCGGGCTTACGCAGGCCCAGGATCGACCGCATCATCACCGACTTGCCGGTGCCCGAGCCGCCGACCACGCCGATGATCTCGCCGCGCCGCACGTCCAGGTCAAGGCCGTCGTGAACGACCTGTTCGCCGAAGCGATTGACCAGCCCGCGGATACGGATGATGGGGGCGTCGGCTTCGCCGCCGCCTTCGGGAATTGGGAATTGGGAATCGGGAATCGTCACAGCGGTTTCCTTGCTACGTGCGCGAACGCAGGCGAGGCACGCCTTTCCACGATTCCCGATTCTCGATTCCCTATTCCCGGCCGCATCACCAGCCCATCTCCATGAACCAGATCGCGAAGAAGGCGTCGAGCACGATCACCAGCGAGATCGCCTGGACCACGCTCGAAGTCGTGCGTTCGCCGACCGACTGCGCGGTGCCCTCGACCTGCAGGCCTTCCAGGCAGCCGATCAGGCTGATCAGCAGGGCGAAAATCGGCGCCTTCGACAGGCCCACCAGGAAATGCCGCAGTTGCATGGTGTCGTGCATGCGCGCCAGGTATTGCTGCGGCGGAATGTCCAGGCCGTAGGCGCCGACGGTGAGGCCGCCGAGCAGGCCGGCGACCATGGCGATGAAGGTCAGCAGCGGCAGCATCACCAGCAGGGCGAGCACGCGCGGGATCACCAGCAGGTCGATCGGGTCCATGCCGAGGGTGCGGATGGCGTCGACTTCTTCGCGGCTGACCATCGCGCCGATCTGGGCGGTGAAGGCGCTGGCGGTGCGGCCGGCGAGCACGATCGCGGTCAGCAGCACGCCGAACTCGCGCAGGAAGGCGATGCTGACCAGCTCGACCACGAAGATGGTCGCGCCGAAGTCCTTAAGGATGGTCGAACCGAGGAAGGCCACGACCGCGCCGACCAGATAGCACAGCAGCGCGATCAGCGGCACCGCGTCGAGGCCGACCTGCTCCATGTGGTGGACGGTGGCGGTCGGGCGGAAGCGGCCCGGCTCCTTGAACAAACGCAGCATCTTGACCAGGGTTTCGCCGAAAAAGGCGACCAGGGCCAGGACTTCCTTCCAATTATCGGTGACCGCGAAGCCCAGGCGCGCGAGCGCGGCCTGGAAGCCGTACTCGCGCTTCTTCTTCGGCCGCTCGTCGGCGACGTCCTCGATCGCGCTGACCAGGGCGCGGTGACTGTCGTGGAAGGTGAAGGCGGTATCGAAATCGAGCTCGTGCCGGCGCGCATAGCGCATCAGCTGCAGCACGCCGACCGAGTCGAGCCGGTCGACGCCGCTGGCGTCGATCTGGGTGGCGCCTTCCGGGGCGCTCTTGAGGGCTTCGGAGATCTGGATCGCGTGCTCGAGCGTCCAGCAACCGGAAAGGCGTAGCCGCGAGGGCGCTTGGCCATCGGCGGTAATTTCCGGCGCGTGCGTGGTCGATACGGTCATAGAGCCTCGGGCGGAGAATACAGGCTAGGGACGGCCAGGTGAGTGTCACGTGCAACGCCGGCTGACCGAAGCCCGAGCCCGGTCGCGCGGCCCGTCTGCCCAGCGGCGCGCGCTCATGCGATGCTTCGCCGTTATGTCGACCCCGCACCCGCTCAGCGCCACCAGCTATGCCGCCCGCATCGCCTTCGTCGTCGAGCTGGCCGAGCGGCTGCACAGTTACGGCACCACCGCCCAGCGCCTGGAAGGGGCGGTGACGGCGGTCGCGCAAAAGCTGCGTCTGGAATGTGAGCCGTGGTCCAACCCGACCGGCCTGATCCTGACCTTCAGCGATCCCAACCGGCCGCTCGGCGACAGCGACACCACGCGGGTGATCCGCCTGCCGCCCGGCGAGAACGATCTGTACCGGCTCAGCGAAACCGACCGCATCGCCGAAGAGGTCATGGCCGGCCGTCTCGACCTCGCCGCCGGCCATGCCGCGCTCGAACAATTGGACCGGCCGCGCAGCAAGCGCTGGCGCGCCATGCAGGTGGTCGCGTATGGCTTGGCCGCCGGCGCGGTCGCGAGCTTGTTGCGGCTGCCGTGGCTGGACATCGGCGTGGCCGCGGTCAACGGCCTGATGATCGGCCTGCTGGTCGACATCTCCGGCTCGCGTCCGCGCTTCAAGGAAGCGCTGGAAGCGATCGCGGCGATGTTCGCGGCCAGCATGACCGTGCTGGTCGCCAGCTTCATCGCGCCCTTGAACCAGAACACGGTGATCATCGCCTCGCTGATCGTGTTGCTGCCCGGGTTGGCCCTGACCAATGCGGTCAACGAGTTGACCAGCCAGCATCTGGTCTCGGGCACGGCGCGCTTCGCCGGCGCCCTGACCACGGTGGTGAAACTCGCGGTCGGCACGGTGATCGCGCTGTACTTGACCGACCTGATCGGGCTGCAGCCGCAGATCCGCGCCTCGCGTCCACAGGAGGCCTGGGTCGAATGGTGCGGCATTGCGGTCGCGGCCTACGCGTTCGCGGTGCTGTTCCGCGCCCATCGCAGCGATTATCCCAAGGTCATGGCGGCCGCCGCCGGCGGTTATCTGATTTCGCGTTTCGTCGGCCTGGCCTGGGGCAGCCCGGCCGGGATATTCCTCGCCGCGCTGACCCTGACCGCGGTCGGCAATGCCTACGCCCGCTGGGGTAATCGGCCCGGGGCGATCATTCGCGTACCCGGCATCATCATGCTGGTCCCCGGCAGCGTCAGCCTGCGCGGCCTGCTGTCGATGATCCAGCAGCAGGACGTAAATGTCGGCCAGGATGCGGTATTGGCCGTGCTCAATATCCTGCTGGCGCTGATCGCCGGCCTGATATTCGGCAATCTGTTGCTGCCGGCGCGGCGGAATCTCTAAGCCCGGCCCGGAAGGCCAATCCGTGCAGGCCGTAATGGCCGGTTCGGGGCTGCGGCGCGGGCCCGGACGGCACGGCGATTCGCTTGCGGCGGCCGGTTTTCCGAGGCGGCGAGCCAAATCTCCGCCGATCCTCCGCTCGCCCTAAGATTTTCCCGCCCACAAAAAAGCCGGCGCAGGGCCGGCCTCTTCGCTGCGTATCGCCGATTACTTGATGAGGAAATCGTCGATTTTGCGACCCGCGGCGACGTACGCGGCCAGCCAGCGCGGCTGCTTGCCGCGGCCGGTCCAGGTTTCCGCGGTATTGCCGGGGTTGCGGTACTTCGGTGCGACTTTACCGAGCGGCTTGCGGGCCTTGCGGTCTGCGGCCGCGGGCTTGGCGGCTTTCGTGGCCTTGGTGGCGCGGCTGGCGGGAGCGGCGCTGCCGAACAATTCTTCGAGGGTGTATCCCTCGGTCTTGAGCACCTGCGCGACCTTCTTTCGCACCGCAGCAATGGGCTTGCGCTTATTGAGGGTGGTCTTGCGCTTCTTGGCCTGGCTGATCAGTGACTCGAGTTCTTTCGCGGACAACGTGGAGAGATCGATCGACATGGAGCCTCCGGGGAGTGGGTTCGGATTTTGGCCAGTCCCTGGCGCGCGGCGGAATAGTAAAGGCACATTCACTCCGCGTAAATGTGCCGAAGGTCCGTGCAGATATTCGCGTTCTTATAGGGGGCGAATCCATCGGGTTCGCCGTCGACGCGTGGATTAATGTAATCGGGTATTGGCCGCTGCGCTAACTGCACGAAGGTAGTAGGCGGGAGCAGCCTCGCCGTGGCCCCGTCCCGTCGTGCCGTCGGGTGCGGGGCGCGGTTTGCCATGTAATTGCCATAAACCGCGCGCACCGTACGGGCGGGCCGTATTCGGGTCGCTGCGCACCGTACGGGCGGGCCGTATTCGGGTCGCTGCGGATAATCGATCGACGCCGGTCGCGCCGGCGGCGGACGATCCCCGACTTACCTCCCCGACTTACCTTCCTTGGGGCGGGAGGTAAGCGGGAAAGTAATCGCCGGGCTTATCCGGCGATCCGCGCCAACACTGCGGCGCGGTCGAGATTCTCGGCTTCGCTGGCGCGGCGGTGGCGGTATTCGAAACTGCCCGCGGCCAGGCCGCGCTCGGACACCACCACGCGGTGCGGGACGCCGATCAATTCCATGTCGGCGAACATCGCGCCGGGACGCAGGCCGCGATCGTCGAGCGCGGCGTCGACGCCGGCCGCCAGCAGTTCGCGATACAGGGCCTGAGCCGCTTCGGTCACCGCGGCGTCGTTCTTGGGATTGATCATGCACACCACCGCCTGCCAGGGCGCCATCGCCTCGGGCCAGGCGATGCCGGCGTCGTCGTGGTTCTGCTCGATCGCCGCGGCGACGATGCGCGACACGCCGATGCCGTAGCAGCCCATCGCCGGCGTGGCGGCCTTGCCGGTTTCGTCGAGCACGGTCAGCTTCATCGCTTCGGCGTACTTGCGGCCGAGCTGGAACACGTGGCCGACTTCGATGCCGCGGGCGATGCCGAGCGTGCCCTGGCCATCGGGCGAGGGGTCGCCGGCGACGGCGTTGCGGATGTCGGCGACCTCGTCGGGCTCGGCCAGGTCGCGGCCCCAGTTGACGCCGGCCAGGTGGTAGCCGTTTTCGTTGGCGCCGACCACGAAGTCGTGCATCGCCGCGACGCTGCGGTCGGCGATCACGCGGATGGTCTTTACCGGCTTGAGCGGGCCCAGGAAGCCCGGCTGCGCGCCGAGGTGTTCGAGGATCTCGGCTTCGGTGGCGAGGCGGTACTCGGCCAGGCCGGCGAGCTTGGACAGCTTGATCTCGTTGACCACGTGGTCGCCGCGCACCAGCGCCAGCACGAACTGCGGCTTGCCTTCGCCATCGGCGCCGACGATCGCGACCGACTTGACCGTGCGCGCCAGGGCGATGCCCAGCAGCGCGGCGACGTCTTCGCAGGTCTTCTGGGTCGGCGTGTCGACCTTGCGCAGGTCTTCGGCGGCCGCGGCGCGCGCATGCGGCGCCACCGCTTCGGCGAGTTCGACGTTGGCGGCGTAGTCCGAGCCGTCCGAGAAGGCGATCGCGTCCTCGCCGGAATCGGCCAGCACGTGGAACTCGTGCGAGGCGCTGCCGCCGATCGCGCCGGTGTCGGCGAACACGGCGCGGAACTTCAGGCCCAGGCGGGTGAAGATGCGGCTGTAGGTGTCGTACATGTTGCGGTATTCGCGATCCAGGTCCTGGTCGCTCAGATGGAACGAGTAGGCGTCCTTCATCAGGAACTCGCGCGCGCGCATCACCCCGAAGCGCGGGCGGATCTCGTCGCGGAATTTGGTCTGGATCTGGAAGAAATTGACCGGTAACTGCTTGTAGCTGGCCAGTTCGTTGCGGGCGAAATCGGTGATGACTTCCTCGTGGGTCGGGCCGTAGCAGTACCAGGCTTCCTTGCGGTCCTGGATTTTCAGCAACTGGCCGCCGAATTTCTCCCAGCGCCCGGTCTCTTCCCACAGCTCCTTCGGCTGCACCGACGGCATCAGCACTTCGATCGCGCCGGCGGCGTTCATCTCCTCGCGCACCGCGCGCTCGACCTTGCGCAGCACGCGCAGGCCCAGCGGCGACCAGGTGTAGAGGCCGGCGGCGAGCTTGCGGATCATGCCGGCTTTGAGCATCAGCTTGTGGCTGACGATTTCGGCTTCGGCGGGCGTTTCCTTGCTGGTGTGGAGATGGAATTGCGACAGACGCATCGGCTGGGGTTCGCGTACGTGGAAAGCGAACAGTTTGCCATGCCGAGGCGGTGGCTCCGTCCGCCGGGGTGGGTCGGGCCGGTCCCCGGAGCGGCGGGGGCCGGTCCGGGGCGGGAGAGGCGGCCTGGTCGGGCCGCCGGGAGCATCAGGCCGCCGGGATCAGGCGTCGCCCTGCTTGGCGGTCGACGGGCGCGTCGAGGCCGGTGCCACGGCCGGAGCCGCCGGCTGCATGCAATAGGCCTTGACCGCCGATTCGGCGAGCTGGACCTGGGCCGCGCGCTGCTGCGCGTCGAGGATGTTGTCGGGCTTGCCGTCCTTGTTGGCGTCGACGCCGACCGAGGCCGAGCTCTGCAACTGCTTGAGGTTGCCGCGCGCGGTCGTGCACTGGGCGTTCTCGGCCGGGCTGTCCTCGGTGGCCGACTGGGCCGAGGTGGCGGTGCCGGATTTGTTCTTGATCACGCGGTTCTTGACCCCGCCCTGGTTCGGCGGCGGCGAATCGGAGTAGTGGGTGACGCCGTTGGCGTCCTTCCACTGGTACAGCTCGGTGGCGGCCGCCGGCGCGGCCAGCAGGGCGACCAGGACGGCGCTGGCGGCGAGCGCCGGAAAGGCGCGAAATAGCGAGTGGCGGGACGGGCAGGGCATAGCGAAGCTCCGAGGCAGACAAACGGAACGGACGGCGTAAAGCCGGTCGAGCGGGGGAAGCGACGATTGCAGCATCCTGCCGAGGCACAGGCAAGCGCTACACTTCCCAGTTATGGAACCCCATCACACGCCCCGCCCGCGCGGACGCGGCATTTACCTGCTGCCGAACCTGTTCACCACCGGCGGCCTGTTCGCCGGCTTCTACGCGATCATCGCCGCCACCCAGGGCCGCTTCGACGAGGCCTGCATGGCGATCTTCATCGCCGCCATCCTCGACGGCGTCGACGGCCGGGTCGCGCGCCTGACCAACACCCAGAGCGAATTCGGCGTCCAGTACGACTCGCTGGCCGACCTGATCAGCTTCGGCCTGGCGCCGGCCCTGGTGATGTATCACTGGGCGCTGGAGTCGACCAAGCTCGACGGCGTGATCCCCGGCAAGATCGGCTGGATCGGCGCCTTCCTGTATGCCGCCTGCGCGGCGCTGCGCCTGGCCCGCTTCAATTCCCAGGTCGGACAGGTCGACAAGCGCTGGTTCATCGGCCTGGCCAGCCCGGCCGCGGCCGGACTGGTGGCGAGCTTCGTCTGGACCTGCCACAGCTTCGACCTGGTCGGCGAGCAACTGCGCTACGCCGCACTGGCGCTGACCGTGGTGGCCGGACTGCTGATGGTCAGCCGCATGCGCTACTTCAGTTTCAAGGGCAGCGGCCCGCGCAACGACCGGGTGCCGTTCCTGGCGATTCTGATCGTGGTGGTGGTGGTGATCGCGATCGCGATCGACCCGCCGCGCGTGCTGCTGGCGATCTTCGCCCCGTACGCGCTGTCCGGCCCGGTCTATGCCGCGTATCGGCGTCTGCGCCGCATGCCGCCGGCCGAGGCTGGCCCGCCATGAGCGCGCTGTGGAGCGCCGAGCAGCGCGAATGGCTGCAGGCGATGGGCCATTCGGTGATGAAGCTGGCTTCGGACAAGGTCGAGGAGGTGCCGGTCGTCGAACGCGAGGCATCTGCGCCGGTGGCGCAGGTTGCTTCGACGGAAGCGGTTGCGAGCGCGCCGCGCTCCGAGCCGGCGCGCCCGGTCGCTCCCGCGCGAGCGTCCGGTGCCGACAGCGCCTTGCTGCGTGCGGTGCTGCGCGCCGCCCGCCGCGGCGCCGACGATCCGGCGGTGCTGGCATTGTTCGATGCGCAGGCTCTGCGCGGCGATGCCGCCGCCAAGCGCGCGCTGTGGCCGCAGTTGCGCGCCCTGCGGCGCGGGAGCGCGGCGAGGTGAGCGCGCAGGCGTCCGAGTTCGATCCGGGCACGGCGCCGGCCGCGCTGCGGCCGATGCGCGAGGACGACCTCGAAGTCGTCCATGCCATCGAGATCCGCGCCTACGAGTTCCCCTGGACCCCGGGCATCTTCCGCGACTGCCTGCGCGCCGACTATCCGGCCTGGGTGTTGTCCGAGGGCGAACGCATCATCGGTTACTTCCTGATGAGCGTGGCCGCCGGCGAAGCGCACGTGCTCAACGTCTGCGTGGCGCCGGAAGCGCACGGCCACGGTTATGGCCGCAAGCTGTTGCGCGCGTTGGTCCATATCGCCCGCGGCCGCGGCGCCGAACGCGTGTTCCTGGAAGTGCGGCCGTCCAATACCGGCGCGATCGCGCTGTACCACAACGAAGGCTTCAACGAGATCGGCCGCCGCCCGCGCTATTACCCGGCGCGCGGCGGACGCGAGGATGCCCTGGTCATGGCGATCGAGCTGTTTGCCGAGGAATGACCGGTTTGTCGGCGCGCGGTCAGGGCGCCTGCTTCAAGGTTGCCAGGATCGCCGGCTTCAGTGCCTTGATCGCAGCGTCTTCGCTCTGATCCGCCTGCACATACAGACCGCTCAGAAACGCCGTCAGATCGTGGCGACGCCCGAGCCAGCCGGCGTAGTCGGTGCGGTCGAGCTTGCCGACCTTCGCCGATAAAGCGGCGAACCACGCCTGCCAGTCCTCGGCCGACAGCAGGCCGCGTTGGGCCGTGAACAACAGCGGCCGGGCCAGGCGCTCGGGTTCGCCGAACACATAGGCATGACCGTTGCCCGGCACCGCCTGGGAGGCGATCGCGGCCAGGATGCGATCGTATTGCGCGCGTTCGAGGGCGGGATTCAGGCTCAACTGCATCAGCCAGTCGGCGCCGTGGGCGACGCCGTGCCGCCAACCTTGGCCTTCGCTATAGCCGCGGTAGTCGCGCACCGCTTCGACGTAGGCCGCCGCGCGCTCGACCATCGCCACTCTTTCCTGCGGTGTCATCCACGATTTGATCCGGTCGGCGCGCGCGACTTCCGACAGCACCAGGGCCGCGAACGGCTTGCCGAACCCTTGCGGGTCTTTGCTATCGAGCGATGCGTACAGCGAGTCGCGCATTGCTCGCAGTGCGTTTGCGTCGAAATCGCCGGCGCGCATCCACTGGCTCAGGGCTTCGAAGGCGATGCCATCGCGCAGCTCGGGATCGGAGGCGGACAGACAGCCGATCAGGCCGGTCGCCAGCGCTTGTTTTTCCGCCGGGTCGGGCAGGGCGAATTGGCGCGCTTTCAGTGCCTGCAGGGACGCTGCGGTGTGCCCGGCAGGTGGGCAATTCTGGGCGAACGCCGGGGTCGCCAGCAGGCAGACGCCTAACAGCAGGACAAGACGCATGGCTTTCGCTTCCCCAAGGCCAGGAGTTCCAGCCTAGGTTGCCGGCTTACGGCGCCGCAAGGGCTGGAGTTGCGGGTTGGTGCGCTGTGCGCGGCGGCGAGGAAGAGGGTGTTGGGGCGATCGGTAGGAGCCGGCAGGGCAGAGCACGAGCGGAGCACGAGCAAATCCCCCTGCCCGCCTTTTCCGAAGGGGGGAAGCTTGGGAGATTCGTGGCGATGTTCGGCGACATGCGAAGCGGGTATCTCGCTCTCGGATGTAGGCTCCTGCCCGCTGCCCGCTGCCCGCTGCCCGAATCCCGAATCCCTAATCCCTAATCCCTAATCCCTAATCCCTAATCCCTAATCCCTAATCCCTAATCCCGAATCCCGAATCCCGAATCCCGAATCCCGCATGTGCACTCCCCCCTTTGGAAAAGGGGGGCAGGGGGGATTTGCTTCTGCCTTTCGCTCCAACCTCGTCGCAAAGAAAAAGCCGTGGCAAGCCACGGCTTTTCTCGAACGAGCGGCGCCGGACCCGCTCAGCCCAGCTTGGTGCGCTGCGCGGTCAGGCCTTCCAACTGCACGTTCCAGTCGACCAGGCGCTTGCGCTCCTGCTCGACCACGGCGGCGGGGGCGTTCTGCACGAAGGTCTCGCTGGCGAGCTTGCCCTGGCATTTGCCGATTTCGCCGGCGACGCGCTTGATCTCCTTGTCCAGGCGCGTGCGTTCGGCGCCCAGATCGACCAGGCCTTCGAGCGGAACCAGCAAGGTCAATTCGCCGACCACCGCCGACGCCGCGGGCGGCGCGTCGTTGGCGTCGGCAATGAACTGGATGCTGTCGAGGCGATTGAGGAAGCGCAACTGCGAGTCGAAGCGCGCGGCCCGATCGCGGTCGGCGGCATCGCCCTTGGCCAGCAGCAGGCCGACGTTCTTCTGCGGCGAGACGTTGAGCTCGCTACGCACTTTGCGCAGGGCCGAGACCATGGCCTTCAGCCACTCCACGTCGGCTTCGGCCTGGGCGTAGTCGGCGCCGAGGTCGCTGGCCTGCGGATACGGGCGCAGCATGATCGTGGTTTCGGCGATGCCGAGCTTGGGCGCGACCTGCTGCCAGAGCTCTTCGGTGACGAAGGGGATCAGCGGGTGCAGCAGCGACAGCAGTCGCTCCAACACGTACAGCAAGGTGTGGCGGGTGCTGTCGGCGGCGGCCGCGTCGTCGCCCTGCAGCGCCGGCTTGGCCAGTTCGACGAACCAGTCGCAGAACGCGTTCCAGGCGAACTCGTACAAGGTCTGGGCGAGCAGGTCGAAACGGTAAGCGGCGAAATGGGTCTCGGCTTCGGCCGCGGCCTTGGCTAACTGCGCCAGGATCCAGCGCTCGGCGTCGGTCTTGGGCTGCGGCGCGCCCGAGAAGCTCGCGTCTTCGGTGTTCATCAACACGAAGCGGGTCGCGTTCCACAGCTTGTTGCAGAAGTTCTTGTAGCCCTCGGCGCGGCCCAGGTCGAACTTAATGTCGCGGCCGTGGGTGGCCAGCGCCGAGATGGTGAAGCGCAGCGCGTCGGCGCCGAAGCTCGGGATGCCGTCGGGGAATTCCTTGCGCGTGGCTTTCTCGATGCGCGCGGCGTCCTTGGGGTTCATCAGGCCGGTGGTGCGCTTGGCGACCAGGTCTTCGAGTTCGATGCCGTCGACCAGGTCGATCGGGTCGAGCACGTTGCCCTTCGACTTGGACATCTTCTGGCCGTCTTTGTCGCGCACCAGGCCGGTGATGTAGACGTCCTTGAACGGAATCTGCCCGGTGAAGTGGTCGGTCAGCATGATCATGCGGGCGACCCAGAAGAAGATGATGTCGAAACCGGTGACCAGCACGGACGAGGGCACGAAACGCTCGAACCCGCGCTCGCCCATGGCCGCCGCATTCGGCCAGCCCATGGTGCTGAACGGCCACAGGCCGGAAGAGAACCAGGTTTCCAGCACGTCGTTGTCCTGGGTCAGGACGATGTCGGCGCCGATCCCGCCGCGCGCGCGCGCATCGGCTTCGTCGCGGCCGACGTAGATCTTGCCGTCGGCGTCGTACCAGGCCGGGATGCGGTGGCCCCACCAGAGCTGGCGGCTGATGCACCAGTCCTGGATGTTCTGCATCCAGTGGCGATAGGTGTTGATCCAGTTCGCCGGGACGAAACGGATATCGCCCTGCTCGACCAACTGCAGGCCGCGTGAGGCCAGGTCGTCCATCTTCACGAACCACTGGTCGGTCAGATACGGCTCGATCACCTGGTTGGTGCGGTCGCCGCGCGGCACTTGCAGCTTGTGCGGCTTGGTCTCGACGAGCAGGCCTTCGGCTTCCAGGTCGGCGAGCACGACCTTGCGCGCTTCGTAGCGGTCCAGGCCGACGTACTTCGCCGGGGCGTTGTCGTTGACCGCCGCGTCGGGGGTGAAGATGTTGATCATCGGCAGGCCGTGGCGCTGGCCGACCGCGTAGTCGTTGAAGTCGTGCGCGGGCGTGACCTTGACCACGCCGGTGCCGAACTCGCGATCGACGTAGGCGTCGGCGATCACCGGGATCACCCGGCCGCTCAGCGGCAGGGTCACGGTCTTGCCGATCAGGTGGGCGTAGCGCTCATCCTCGGGATGGACCATGACCGCGGTGTCGCCGAGCATGGTTTCCGGGCGTGTGGTCGCGACCACTAACGTCGCGCTGCCATCGCTGAGCGGATAGGAGATCGACCACAGGAAGCCGTCTTCTTCTTCGTTGACGACTTCCAGGTCGGAGATCGCGGTCTTCAGCACCGGGTCCCAGTTGACCAGGCGCTGGCCGCGGTAGATCAGGTTTTGCTCGTGCATGCGCACGAAGGCCTCGACCACCGCTTCGGAGGCGATCGGGTCCATGGTGAACATCGAGCGCGACCAGTCGCCGGAGGTGCCGAGGCGGCGCATCTGCCGTTCGATGGTGTCGCCCGACTGGCCCTTCCACTCCCAGACCTTCTCGATGAAACCGTCGCGGCCGAGGCCGTCGCGGGTCAGGCCTTCGCGACCGAGGTTGCGCGCCACCACCATTTCGGTGGCGATGCCGGCGTGGTCGGTGCCCATCTGCCACAAGGTGTCGTAGCCGCGCATGCGGTGATAACGGATCAGCGCATCCTGCAGGGTGTGCTGGAACGCATGGCCCATGTGCAGGGTGCCGGTGACGTTCGGCGGCGGCAACAAGATGGAGTAGGGCTCGCCCTCGCCGCGCGGCTTGAATACGCCGCTGCTCTCCCACTGCTCGTAGAGGCGGGCTTCGAACTGCTTGGGGTCGTAGCTGGAGGCGAGGGACATAAGAACCGGGATTCGTTATTCGGGATTTGGGATTGGTTGAAGCAACAGCCGAAGAGCAAAAACTTACAGATCACAGGGCCGGTCGGAACTGGGCGGATCCGCTTCGCGAATCCCAACTCCCGAATCCCCAATCCCGGCCTTCCTCACATATCGTGCTTGTTGAGCGTCAGCCCGCGGGCCTGGTATTGCTTCCAGCGCTCGCGCAGCGGGCCGCGCGCGGAGTCGTCGGCGGGGACCACTTCCAGGACGCGGTCGAAGCCGTCCTGCACCGGGGCGTCGCGCAGGTTGATCACCAGCGGCCGCAATGGCGCGTCGGCCTCGGGCGCGGCGATCAGCACGTCGGCTTCTTCCTCGTCGAGGTCGGCGCCGGCGATCTGGTGCGGGATGTAGGCATCCTCGCCCATGTCCCACAGCATGTCGTCCAGCGCTTCGGCCTGTTCGGCGTTGCGCGCCAGGATCAGCGTGGGCAAGCCGGCGTCGTGGGCCTTGCGCGCCAGTTCGCAGACCAACCGCAGCGGTTGTTCCTTGAAGCGCGGCGTTTGGATCAGATAGAAATCAGCGCGGGCCATGGGCGGGTATCAACCGGTATATGCGGCCGAGCCGCCGAAAACGAAATAGCCCAACAGGGCGCCGCCGATGTTCAGGGCGAACCAGCCGAGCAGGAGCAGGAAGAACCCGACGACCGCCTTGAGCTTGCGTCCCGCCGGCCGGGTCCGGGCCAGGTAGACCGGCACGAACAGCATCGCCAGCACGACGATGCCGATGTTCATCCACGGCGAGCGGCGATGGCCAAACTCCTGCTGGTCGCCATGCAGCCACATGAAGATCCAGAACATGCCCAGCGCCACGAACAGCCAATCCACCAGGGTGAAACCGGCCTGCGCAAGCGGCGACATCGAGTAGATGCCGCTGGCCAGGCCGGTAATCGCCGCGAGGATCAGCGCATTGCGCTTCATCGTCAGGCGGTGCGCTCGAGCAACCACTGCGAGAGCAGGCCGACCGGACGGCCGGTGGCCAGGCCACGCTTGCCTTCTTCGTTGGAGACGCCGGCGATGTCGAGGTGCGCCCAGCGCTGGCCTTCGGTGAAGCGCGACAGGAAGCAGCCGGCGGTGATGGCGCCGGCCCAGCGGCCGCCGATGTTGTAGACGTCGGCGAAGGTCGATTCGAGCTGGGTCTGGTACTCGTCCCACAGCGGCAGGCGCCAGGCGCGGTCGAAGACCTGCTCGCCGGCGCTGGTCAGTTCGGCGGCGAGGTCGTCGTCCTTGCTCATCAGGCCGGTGGCGAACTTGCCCAGCGCGACCACGCAGGCGCCGGTCAGGGTCGCCACGTCGAGCAGGGCCTGCGGTTCAAAGCGCTGCGCATAGGTCAGCGCATCGCACAGGATCAGGCGGCCCTCGGCGTCGGTGTTGCCGACCTCGATGGTCTTGCCGGACATGCTGGTGAGCACGTCGGAGGGACGGTAGGCGTCGGCGTCGGGCATGTTCTCGACCGCCGGCACGATCACCACCAGGTTGATCGGCAACTGCATGCCGACCGCCGAGACGAAGCTGCCCAGCACCGAGGCGGCGCCGCACATGTCGAACTTCATCTCCTCGATGCCGCCCTGGACCTTGAGGTTGATGCCGCCGGTGTCGAAGGTGATGCCCTTGCCGACCAGCACATAGGGCTTGGCGTCGCCGCCGTTGTCGTACTTGAGCACGATCAGCTTGGGCGGATTGGCCGAGCCGCGCGCCACGGCGAGCAGCGAGCCCATGCCGAGCGCCTGCATCTGCTCGCGGTCCAGCACTTCGCACGAGGTGTTGTCGAAGCGGCCGGCGAATTCCTGCGCCTGCTCGGCCAGGTAGGCCGGGTTGCAGATGTTCGGCGGCAGGTTGCCGAGCTCGCGAGCGAAGGCGACGCCGGCGGCGATCGCCTGGCCCTGGGCCAGGGCGGTGGCGTCGTCGCCGCGGATCGACAGCTTGCGCAGGCCGGGCTCGTCTTTCTTCTTGCCGAGCGTGGCGGTGTAGCGGTAGCAGGCGTGATCGGCGGCGATGGCGGCCTGGCGGATCGCCCAGGCGGCGTCGCGGCCGGTCACGGGTTCTTCGCTGAGGGTCAGCAGCGCATGCTCGACCGGGCCGGCCTTGAGCGCGCGTGCGGCGTCGCCGACCGCCTTGAGGTACTGGGCGACGCCGAACTTGCCGGCCTCGCCGAGGCCGATCACGAGCACGCGCGGCGCGGTCACGCCGGGCAGGTCGTGGAGCAGGGAGGTCTTGCCGGTCTTGCCGCTGATGTCGCCGCGTTCGAGCAAAGCCGTCAGGCGCCCGCCGCTGACTTCATCCAGCGTTCGCGCGGCTGCCGTCAGGGTCTTGTCGGCGAAGGCGCCTACCACGACGCAATCAGTTTGAGCGGCCGCGAGCGCGTCGCGGTTCAGGTCGAATTCGAGGGTCATCCAACAGATTCCCAGCAGCTAAGAAGAGTTTGTCCGTACAATCGAACGGCTTTGCGGGGCGTCGGTCCCGGGCTCGATGCCCGTGCCGCCATCCTGGGTCCTCGACCTCGCGCCTCCGGCTATCCCGGAGCGCCAGCAGACAGGTCGGCCGTCGAACGAACCCCCGAGTTTAAAGCAAGCCTGCCCGATGCCGAAGCCCGATGCTCAAGCTTGACCGTTACCTGACTGGCGAATTCGCCCAGGCCGTCTTCGCGACCCTGGTGGTGTTGCTGATCGTGAGCGTCGGCGGCGCCTTCACCGACGTGCTCGAGGACATCGCCAAGGGCAAGGTCCCGGCCGGGCTGATGCTGCTCCAGCTCGGCCTGGTGCTGATCAAGTGGCTGCCGCTCATCCTGCCGCTGGCGTTGATGCTGGGGCTGATGCTGGGCATCGGCCGGCTCTATCGCGATTCGGAAATGCCGGTGATCGCCTCGATCGGCGTCGGTCCGCGCCGGCTGCTCAAGCCCTTGCTGATGGTGGTCGGGCCGATCGTGGCCGTGGTCGCCGCCTGCTCGCTGTGGCTGGGCCCCTGGGCCGACCGCGCCTCGCGCGAGATGATCAACGAGGCCAGCCGCAGCCTGATCGTGGCCGGCCTGGAGCCGGGCGCCTTCACCGGCCTGCCCAACGACAACGGGGTGATCTATGTCGGCGCGATGTCCAACGACGGCACCCGTTTCGAACGCATCTTCATCTACCGCAACAAGCCCGACCGTCAGGACGTCACCACCTCCAAGGCCGGCCACCTGACGGTGCGCCCGAACGGCGACCGTTACCTGACCCTGGAGGACGGTTTCGAGGTCGAGGGCCCGAAGGACGGCAGCCTGAATTACCGGCTGATGCGCTACGCCAGCAACGACGTGCTGCTGCCGGCCAGCGAGGACCGTTACGACCCGTCCCTGCCCGAGATGATGTCGACTACGCAGTTGCTCGGCGATCCGCGCCGCGAGGCCGCGGCCCAGCTGCATTACCGGATCGCACCGCCGCTGCTGGCCCTGGCTTTCGCCCTGCTGGCGGTGCCGCTGGCGCGCAGCACTCCGCGCCAGGCCCGTTACGGCAGCGTGTTGATGGGCTTTTTGGCCTACCTGATCGGCAACAACTTCATGATGATGGGCAAGGGCTGGATCGAGGACGGCAAGATCCCGACCTTCCTCGGCCTGTGGTGGCTGACTTTGCCGCTGTTGGCGGTCGCCGGCTGGCTGTATTTCCGTGATGGCCGCGTCGCGCGCAGGCGGGTGGCCCGATGAAGCCGTTCCCGAAGATCCACGATGTCTACGTCGGCAAGACCGTGCTCGGCACGGTGCTGCTGACCTGGGCGGTGCTGCTCGGCCTGGATTTCATGCTCAGCCTGGTCGGCGAGTTCGGCGACGTCGGCAAGGGCCGCTACGGCCTGATGCAGGCCCTGGCCTATATGGCCATGACCGTGCCGCGCCGCGCTTACGCGCTGTTCCCGTACGCGGCGGTGATCGGCGCCCTAATGGCGCTGGGCCAGCTCGCCTCGACCTCGGAGCTGACCGTGCTGCGCGCGGTCGGCCTGTCGCGGCGGCGCCTGAGCCTGGCCGTGGCCGGCGCGCTCGCGCTGCTGACCCTGCTGATGGTGGTCAACGGCGAGACCCTGGCGCCGGAAGGCCAGCGTCGCGCCGATGCGCTCAAGACCGCGGCCAAGTCCAACAACCAGGTGGTGGCTCAATATTCCGGGGTCTGGGCGCGCGAGGGCGATGTCATCCTCAGCGCCAGCCAGGGCCAGGAGCGCAGCGAGGGCCAGGACCGCTGGCTGGAATTGCGCGACGTCAGCCTGTACCAGTTCGGCCAGGACGGGCGCCTGGTGTCGCTGGCGCTGGCCAAGATCGCCGAACACCGCCCGGGCGGCTGGCTGTTGCGCGACGTCACCCGCACCACCTTCCTGGCCAAGTCGGCCGAGCAGGTCCATGTCGCCGAAGAGCGCTGGGAGTCCAAACTCGACAGCGCCGCGTTGATGAGCGGCAGCAACCGCCCGCGTTACCTCAGCGCCAAGGCCTTGCACAAGGCGATCGAAGACCGCGAGCGCAACCGCCTCGATGCGGCCGAATTCGAGGCCTATTACTGGGGCCGCTGGTTCTACCCGCTCAACGTGCTGACCTTGTGCCTGGCGGCGATTCCGTTCGCCTTCGGCAGCCTGCGCAGCGGCGGTATGGGCAAACGCTTGTTCATCGGCATCGTCTTCGCGCTGTTGTTCTGGCAGTTGCAGACCCAGTTCGTCGAACTGGCCAAGGTGTTCCGCTTCGACTTCCGCCTGGCCTATGCCGCGCCGACCGTGGTGATGCTGGCCGTCTCGGCCTATCTGTTCAAACGTCGGTCGGGGTGAACACAGTCCGCTCACGCGGCACTGCCGCGTGGACTGTGTGAACGCCCGGCGCGCTGCGCCGGGCCGGGGCCGCAACTACCAGTCCATGCGTTCTCGCAACGGAGCTTCGCCATTGGCTCGCGCTTTCGATGAACGCCCGGCGCGCTGCGCCGGGCCGGGGCACGTCGGGTCAGATCGCGATTACCCCAACGAAGCGGCGGGGGTACTGACTCCATGGCTGGAGCCCTTGCGTGAACTCGGCCGGCGCCGGCACCTCCAGTTACGCGGTCGCGGCTCGCGCCGCTCCTACCCCGCGATAGTTCGAGGCTTCGATCATCGACGCGGGCGGTGCTGCCTCTACATGTCCCTTGGTCGCGGCTTGCGCCGCTCCTACAGTGCTGACGATATCGGTACCCGCAGCTTCGCAGGACTCTGCGATTTAAAACCTGCCGAAAGCCTTTGGAAGCTTAGGTAACCACCGTTCTTATGTAACGCGGCGATCTTGGGTCGCGGCTCGCGCCGCTCCTACAGTGTTAGCCCGGCCCGCAATCGTGGCCGCACTGGACTCTGCAATCGCTCGCTCGCCACTCACTTCGGCCGCTTAGGCACCCGCAACATCCGCGTCCCACTGGCGCGGTCGTGCCAGGTCAGGCGCTCGCGATCGAACCAGGCCCACCAGAAGCCCAGGCCGAGCGCGGCCAGCGACAGGGTGCCGACCGCATAGCGGATCGACAGCGCCCGCCATGCCGGCGCAGCGCCATCGGCACCGATCACGCGCAGGCGCCACGGGCGCATGCCGAGGGTCTGCCCGCCGCGCCGCCAGCTCAGCATCGCGTAGCCGCCGGCGATCAGCCAGCAGACGAACCACAACGTCCATTGCAGCGCACTGAAAGGCGGAATGTTTTCGCGTTGCCCATGCCCGGACAAAGTGTAGGCGATGGTGAACGCCGCGCTTGCGACCAGCCACAGCGCCGCGACCGGCCAAAAATCGTAGAACAACGCGAACAGGCGCCAGCCGATCAGGGCGGCAGGCTTGGAGGGTGCGGGATCGGCGGCGGAGGTGTCGTTCGAGCTCATCGCATCAGGATATAGGCAGCCGGACCGCCTGCTAAGCTGCTGCGATGAGTGCCAGTACACCCGCCGAACGCCGCAGCCAGGCGATGGCCTTGCCGCCCTTGGGCGAAGCCGACGATGCGGCGATCAAGTCCTTCCTCGACACGATCTGGGCCGAGAACGGACTGGCCCAGCAGACCCTCGACAGCTACCGCCGCGACCTCGAAGGCCTGGCGCGCTGGCGCGACGGCAGCGGCATCGCCGATGCCGACCGCGCGGCCTTGTTCGATTATCTGGCCTGGCGCACCCGCGAAGGCTATTCGCCGCGCAGCAACGCCCGCCTGCTGTCGGCCTTGCGCGCGTTCTATGCCTTCCGCCTGCGCCGCAGCGAGCGCAGCGACGACCCGACTGCATTGCTGGCGCCGCCGAAGCTGCCGCGTTCCTTGCCCAAGGCTTTGGCCGAAAGCCAGATCGAAGCCTTGCTGGCGGCCCCGGTGGTGGACGAGCCACTCGGGCTGCGCGACCGCGCCATGCTCGAGTTGATGTACGCCTCCGGCCTGCGGGTGAGCGAGCTGGTCAATCTGCCGTCGACCGCGGTCAACCTGCGCCAGGGCGTGTTGCGGGTCACCGGCAAGGGCAGCAAGGAGCGGCTGGTGCCGCTGGGCGAAGAGGCCCAGCACTGGCTCGAACGCTATCTGGCGCAGTCGCGCCCGCAACTGGCCGGCAAACGCGCGCTGGCGCCGCTGTTCCTGGCGGCGAGCGGCGAGGCCCCGAGCCGGCAGGAGTTCTGGCACCTGGTCAAACGCTACGCCGCCGTCGCCGGCATCGACCCGGCCAAGATCAGCCCCCACGGCCTGCGCCACAGCTTCGCCACCCACCTGCTCAACCACGGCGCCGACCTGCGCGCCCTGCAGATGCTGCTGGGCCACAGCTCCCTGTCGACCACCCAGATCTACACCCTGGTGGCGCGCGAGCAGCTCAAACGCCTCCACGCGAAGCACCATCCGAGGGGGTGAAGAGCAGCGCTAGGCGGCACTGCCGCCTGCTGCTCTGAACGCCCGGCGCCCCTGCGCCGGGCCGGGCACGCCCTGGCAGATCTCGTGTACCCCATCGAAGCGGCCGGCGGCACTGCCGCCTGGGCTTGGCGAACGCCCGGCGCGCTGCGCCGGGCCGGGGCACGTCGTAGCAGATCGCGTGTACCTCGAGCAGCGCTAGGCGGCACTGCCGCCTGGGCTTGGCGAACGCCCGGCGCGCTGCGCCGGGCCGGGGCACGTC